>NZ_JACJEV010000070.1:0-4067 GCF_014164235.1 Pseudoalteromonas sp. SG44-17
CTGAGTGACCAACAGAAGTAACTTATTTATAAGTTGCTTCGGCACAGTCAATTCAATATCGAAAGATATTAAATAAATTCAGAATTCATTGAGCTGTCGAAAGACAAAAAACTTTTAATTGAAGAGTTTGATCATGGCTCAGATTGAACGCTGGCGGCAGGCCTAACACATGCAAGTCGAGCGGTAACAGAGAGTAGCTTGCTACTTTGCTGACGAGCGGCGGACGGGTGAGTAATGCTTGGGAATATGCCTTTTGGTGGGGGACAACAGTTGGAAACGACTGCTAATACCGCATAATGTCTACGGACCAAAGTGGGGGACCTTCGGGCCTCACGCCAAAAGATTAGCCCAAGTGGGATTAGCTAGTTGGTAAGGTAATGGCTTACCAAGGCAACGATCCCTAGCTGGTTTGAGAGGATGATCAGCCACACTGGGACTGAGACACGGCCCAGACTCCTACGGGAGGCAGCAGTGGGGAATATTGCACAATGGGCGCAAGCCTGATGCAGCCATGCCGCGTGTGTGAAGAAGGCCTTCGGGTTGTAAAGCACTTTCAGTAAGGAGGAAAGGGTAGTCTTTAATAGAGGCTATCTGTGACGTTACTTACAGAAGAAGCACCGGCTAACTCCGTGCCAGCAGCCGCGGTAATACGGAGGGTGCGAGCGTTAATCGGAATTACTGGGCGTAAAGCGTACGCAGGCGGTTTGTTAAGCGAGATGTGAAAGCCCCGGGCTCAACCTGGGAACTGCATTTCGAACTGGCAAACTAGAGTGTGATAGAGGGTGGTAGAATTTCAGGTGTAGCGGTGAAATGCGTAGAGATCTGAAGGAATACCGATGGCGAAGGCAGCCACCTGGGTCAACACTGACGCTCATGTACGAAAGCGTGGGGAGCAAACAGGATTAGATACCCTGGTAGTCCACGCCGTAAACGATGTCTACTAGAAGCTCGGAGCCTCGGTTCTGTTTTTCAAAGCTAACGCATTAAGTAGACCGCCTGGGGAGTACGGCCGCAAGGTTAAAACTCAAATGAATTGACGGGGGCCCGCACAAGCGGTGGAGCATGTGGTTTAATTCGATGCAACGCGAAGAACCTTACCTACACTTGACATACAGAGAACTTACCAGAGATGGTTTGGTGCCTTCGGGAACTCTGATACAGGTGCTGCATGGCTGTCGTCAGCTCGTGTTGTGAGATGTTGGGTTAAGTCCCGCAACGAGCGCAACCCCTATCCTTAGTTGCTAGCAGGTAATGCTGAGAACTCTAAGGAGACTGCCGGTGATAAACCGGAGGAAGGTGGGGACGACGTCAAGTCATCATGGCCCTTACGTGTAGGGCTACACACGTGCTACAATGGCGCATACAGAGTGCTGCGAACTCGCGAGAGTAAGCGAATCACTTAAAGTGCGTCGTAGTCCGGATTGGAGTCTGCAACTCGACTCCATGAAGTCGGAATCGCTAGTAATCGCGTATCAGAATGACGCGGTGAATACGTTCCCGGGCCTTGTACACACCGCCCGTCACACCATGGGAGTGGGTTGCTCCAGAAGTAGATAGTCTAACCCTCGGGAGGACGTTTACCACGGAGTGATTCATGACTGGGGTGAAGTCGTAACAAGGTAGCCCTAGGGGAACCTGGGGCTGGATCACCTCCTTATACGATTTAGAACTTATTTGTTCGTAGTGTCCACACAGATGATTGTTAATTAGTGCGTATCCCTTTGGGATAACTAATTAATATGCTCTTTAAAAATTTGGAAAAGCTGATAATAAAATTCGTATAAATACAGTGTATTTGTACAGAGTTTTCAAAAGTAAAAAAGAATGATAGCAGTATCATTCAGTGCCATTTAATGAACGTTTTACGTTTGTTGATTGGTATCTACTTTAGTATTCAATATTAACTTCTGGCGAAGTTAAACTGTCACGAAACAAAGACCCGTTTGGGTTGTATGGTTAAGTGACTAAGCGTACACGGTGGATGCCTTGGCAGTTGGAGGCGATGAAGGACGTATTAACTTGCGATAAGCCTAGTCAAGCTAGTAAAAAGCACTTGAGACTAGGATTTCCGAATGGGGAAACCCACCTGCTTGCAGGTATCGTTAACTGAATACATAGGTTAACGAGGCGAACGCGGAGAACTGAAACATCTAAGTACCCGTAGGAAAAGAAATCAACCGAGATTCCGAAAGTAGCGGCGAGCGAAATCGGAACAGCCCTTAAGCTTAATTGGTGTTAATGGAAGGCTCTGGAAAGTGCCACGATACAGGGTGATAGTCCCGTACATGAAAATCCCTTTTAAGTGAAATCGAGTAGGTCGGAGCACGTGAAACTTTGACTGAATATAGGTGGACCATCATCTAAGGCTAAATACTCCCAACTGACCGATAGTGAACCAGTACCGTGAGGGAAAGGCGAAAAGAACCCCTGTGAGGGGAGTGAAATAGAACCTGAAACCGTGTACGTACAAGCAGTAGGAGCCCACTTGTTGGGTGACTGCGTACCTTTTGTATAATGGGTCAGCGACTTATATTTTGTAGCGAGGTTAACCGAATAGGGTAGCCGTAGGGAAACCGAGTCTTAACTGGGCGATTAGTTGCAAGGTATAGACCCGAAACCCGGTGATCTAGCCATGGGCAGGTTGAAGGTTGAGTAACATCAACTGGAGGACCGAACCCACTAACGTTGAAAAGTTAGGGGATGACCTGTGGCTAGGAGTGAAAGGCTAATCAAACCGGGAGATAGCTGGTTCTCCCCGAAATCTATTTAGGTAGAGCCTCGGACGAATACTTACGGGGGTAGAGCACTGTTAAGGCTAGGGGGTCATCCCGACTTACCAACCCTTTGCAAACTCCGAATACCGTAAAGTAATATCCGGGAGACACACGGCGGGTGCTAACGTCCGTCGTGAAGAGGGAAACAACCCAGACCGCCAGCTAAGGTCCCAAAGTCATAGTTAAGTGGGAAACGATGTGGAAAGGCCCAGACAGCCAGGAGGTTGGCTTAGAAGCAGCCATCCTTTAAAGAAAGCGTAATAGCTCACTGGTCGAGTCGGTCTGCGCGGAAGATGTAACGGGGCTAAACTATGCACCGAAGCTGCGGATTCAGAATTTATTCTGAGTGGTAGGGGAGCGTTCTGTAAGCGGTTGAAGGTGTACCGGGAGGTATGCTGGACGTATCAGAAGTGCGAATGCTGACATGAGTAACGATAATGCGGGTGAAAAACCCGCACGCCGGAAGACCAAGGGTTCCTATCCCATGTTAATCAGGGTAGGGTAAGTCGACCCCTAAGGCGAGGCCGAAAGGCGTAGTCGATGGGAAACGGATTAATATTTCCGTACTTGGTATAATTGCGATGGGGGGACGGAGCAGGCTAAGCAAGCATGGCGTTGGTAGTCCATGTGAAAGTGAGTAGGCTAGTGACTTAGGTAAATCCGGGTTGCTGTTAGGCTGAGACACGAGACGAGTCACTAAGGTGATGAAGTTGCTGATGCCATACTTCCAGGAAAAGCCTCTAAGCTTCAGATTATACCGAATCGTACCCCAAACCGACACAGGTGGTCAGGTAGAGAATACTAAGGCGCTTGAGAGAACTCGGGTGAAGGAACTAGGCAAAATCGTACCGTAACTTCGGGAGAAGGTACGCTCCGATTGGTGATGGGATTTACTCCCTAAGCTGATTGGAGCCGCAGTGACCAGGTGGCTGGGACTGTTTATTAAAAACACAGCACTGTGCAAAATCGCAAGATGACGTATACGGTGTGACACCTGCCCGGTGCCGGAAGGTTAATTGATGGGGTTATCTTCGGAGAAGCTCTTGATCGAAGCCCCGGTAAACGGCGGCCGTAACTATAACGGTCCTAAGGTAGCGAAATTCCTTGTCGGGTAAGTTCCGACCTGCACGAATGGTGTAACCATGGCCACGCTGTCTCCACCCGAGACTCAGTGAAATTGAAATCGCAGTGAAGATGCTGTGTACCCGCGGCTAGACGGAAAGACCCCGTGAACCTTTACTACAGCTTGGCACTGAACATTGAACCTACATGTGTAGGATAGGTGGGAGACTT
>NZ_JACJEV010000071.1:0-3883 GCF_014164235.1 Pseudoalteromonas sp. SG44-17
AGACATAAGCAAACTCGCAAACTCGCAAACATTGACAATGCTGTGCACTCTTGCCACTGTTATACAAAGCAATAATTAAGGAGTGTTAATTGTGTCTAATTGGGTTGAGGCAAGTGTTAAAGATATTGTTTGGTGGACTGATACGTTATTTAGTTTAATTGTGAATGCCGATGTGGAGCCGTTTAAAGCAGGACAGTTTACTAAGCTTTCTATGATGATGGATGAAAAACGTATTGCACGGGCTTACTCTTACGTAAATGCACCAAGCTCTCCCGATTTAGAGTTTTATCTTATTAACGTGGCAGATGGCTTATTATCACAACAATTAGCCAAGCTTAAACCCGGCGATACGGTGATGATTGAAAGCCGCGCCAGTGGATTTTTTACTATTGATGAAATCCCCGCCAGTGAACAGTTATTTATGCTTAGCACCGGAACCGCAATTGGGCCGTTTTTATCCATTTTAGAGCAGCCTGATGTGTGGCAGCAATTTAAGCACGTTACCTTAGTGCATGGTGTGCGTTTGAATGCAGATTTAAGTTATCAAGCAAAAATTGCGCAGTTACAGCAGCAGTATCCGCAATTGAGTTATCTGCCCGTAGTGAGTCGCGAGCAGGCAATTGTCGGCTTAGATGGGCGTATTACTGACCGAATCGCCGATGGCACCTTATTTAAGCATTGTGATAGCGCAGTTAGCCCGCAAAATAGTCAATTTATGATCTGTGGTAATCCACAAATGGTTAAAGACACCAGCGCATTATTAACCGAGCAAGGCTACACTCGCAATCGTCGTAGGGAGCCTGGGCAAATCACCGTTGAGCAGTATTGGTAAAAAGCTATCGCGATCCGGTAAATTTTGTTATTTTAGAGTTTCTTAAATTACTCAGGAACAGTATGAAACCGTTATTTTTTTTAGTAAGTTTGCTATTTCCGTGGCAGTTATTAGCAACTGCAGCTGATGTAGTTGAACCACAAACTAAAACTGAAACAACAGCAGCTAAATTGCCTGCTGTAGTAAAAACGACTGACACTAGCACTGGCGAAGAAAAATCAGTGCAGAGTAAAGCCCCAGCTAAATCAACTGAGGTTGAATTACAAGATAGCCCTGCGGTGATCACTTTAACCCCGCAAAATGAGCAATCAGCTGAACCTGTAAATGTTGAACCAACTCAGCCAATTAAAACAGACACCAGCAAACCAAGCGAGCCTGAAGTTGATACCAGTAAGGTACTTGGTACTGAAGCGGCAAAACCTGCTGAACTTCCTAAAACACAACAAGAAAAACAGCTTGCTGTCGCACAAGCAGAGCAAGCAGTGATCCAAGCTAAAGAAGCGCTAACACTCAAACAACAAGTTAAAGCTAAACAGTCACGCGAATCGTTAGCCGTTATTGAGCAATTAATTAAGGCGTATAATGCCAGAAACATCGATGCATTTATTAGTATGTATGATGAAAATGTAGAGTTTTATGCCTTTCCAAACGAGTTACTTTTTAAGGGCAAAGAAAAACTGATTGCCCGTTACGGAATAATGTTTAAAAAATTAAAGTGTATAAAATCATCCCCAATTAAACGTATTGTGCACGGTAATATCGTTATCGATCATGAACTGTCAGAAACCTGTTCAACAGATCCAAATGTAGTTGATAAGCGCGGAGAGTTAATCTCTAGCTATCAAGTTGAAAATGGCAAAATAACCAAAGTACTCTTTTTTAGATAGAGTATTAATAAGCAGATTGTTTATAGGCAGATAAAGGGGCCGCGACTAGCATGCAAATTAGTGATGATAAAAAAATTCAGTTACTTTATCGTGTAGAGCCTGGCTGTTTAGGGCCAACGGGAGCACAAACCATTGAGCGTTTCTGTGATTATGCTAATCAGCAATTGGTCGCCCCTTATTTTGCCCTTTATCACTTTACCCCGCGGTTTGATAAAACTAAAGCCGAGCGCGAATACAGTATTAATGCTCGGCTGTTGTCTGATCAGCATGCGCAGGCTTATCTTGCGCACTTTAAAACCAACAAAGATGAGTTTGAAGAGCAACTCGATGAACTGCTCACTCAAGCAATCGAAAGCTTTTTAGAACGTTAAGTCGCCAGATACAATCGCATTAAAGCTGCTATTGTCGTGCAAACTGGCAAATGCACTTTCATGTAATAGCTCATTACGTAAGTTTGGTGAATACTCCAACGACATTTTTATATCGGCCAACGCATCAGCGTGTTTATGAGTCAACGCATAAGCACATGCACGTTGCCAATAAGCGTAGCCATAGTCACTGTCTATATCCAAGGCTTGGTTACACAACTCTATCGCCTGAGCTGTTTCATTAAGCTCTAGTAATGCATCGGCTTTGTAAGCGATAGCTTCAACATCTTCGGGTTTACGTTTTAAAATCTCATCAAATATTTCGATCTTATTGGCTATATCGCTTTCTAAATTTGCACGCATCCATAAAGAATGGACTTCATTGGTAACAGATATTTTTTGTTGGTTACTTAAGATTTCTTCAGAGCGCTCGCGTAGCTTTTCTTCAAATGTATTCAAACGTGCTTCGTATTCATTGGTGATCACGCTGACACGGGTATTTACAATATCTTCGACTTTGTTTTTTACATCACGTAACGAGTTCCAACCAACCAGTACCAAAATAGAGGCTGTGGCAGTGATGATAAAAAATACATTATTAATTGTATCTGTGGTGTAAGTCAGTGCGCGATCAGCGGTATCAAGCTGAGCATGAGTGACTTGTTTGGTAACGTCTTCACGTAGTTTTTGCTGATCTTGGCGTACCGCTTTGAGTTCATCAAGAATATAGCGTTCCATCAAGGGTCTATACATCGGCTCTTGAAGTTTTTTGAGTGCCTGTTGTTGCTGTTGTGGGCTGGGTGCAGCGCGAGACTCTTCAGCCTGTGCCTGAGCTGCCACAAAAGTGGCAAAAAGAAGTAAAATTGATACAAAATAATGACGCATACTACTGCCTAGTCGATAAATTAAAGTGCTAAGTAAATTACTGAAACTGTAACATGACTACCTATGAGTAACTAGGCCGCGTTGATTTTTCGAGGTTATTTTAACAGCAATATGCTGGGTAATTGCTGCTGTGGAAGAAAATGAAGCCAGTAAAAACAGGCAAAAAAAACCAGCTCTAAGAAGAGCTGGCCAAACTGCTTAAACAACTTAAAGTCGTTAGGGATATCAACAGGAGTGAGCGTTTATAATAACCAAATATATCTGAACAACGTCTTAATATTTAAAGCATTACAAATATTGGAAAATACTTTTTGGCCCCATTAACTCCACGCAGATCATTTACCTCAGCCACCGTTGGGTGATATTGCATGGTAACTAAACAATTTGCTCGTAAAGAATACGGTCATTGTTGAGTAAATATTCTGGTGACAGGGTCATCAAAATAATTTAAAAATTGTAGCCGCGAGTTTACCTCGCGACCTATAAACCGGCTTCGGGTTTGGTGCTACGGAATACACCCTAGCACCAAGCTCCTTTTACTGTGGTAGGAACTGGCTTTAGCCGTGATTATCTTAAAATCACTTTTACCACCGAGGGCACTGAGGTGCTTCGCTGCACGGAGAAGAAAAAAAGTGCTTCGAGCTGTGAGCTGATCCTAGTACCTAGTTACTTTTACTGCCGTAGGAACTGGCTTTAGCCGTGATTATCTTAAAACCAATTTTACCACCGAGGGGCACTGAGGCGCTTCGCTGCACGGAGAAGATAAAAAGTGCTTCGAGCGACGGGCGGAGTTTTTCAAGTTAGTTGTCGCATCAAGTTAAATTTTATGCCGCCCGCACTTCTTCTTTTTTCTCTGGATTCAAATTTACTTCATTGATCATTGTCCAATTTCGAGACTTTCCTGACCAACG
>NZ_JACJEV010000072.1:0-3012 GCF_014164235.1 Pseudoalteromonas sp. SG44-17
AGTGTGATTACCAAGGGATTATGTCGGTCTAATTACCGAGCGACTTTGTCGTAAATAGCATATCAGCCAGTTGCTAAACTGGCTACCTTTTATGCCGATTCAGCCAGAGCATTAGATTTTTCGACTCGCAATGCGGTGGTATTCATATTGTTTCTTAGCCACATGCTGCGCACACCGCCCGCGCTAATATCAACACCAAGGGCTTCACTGAGCTTTATCGCGACTTTCTGCTGACCAAGGTGAGGGTGTTCAATTGAGAATTGCACAACGGCGTCTTCTATCGCCTTATCCACACAGTTTTTGTGCCGTAGATTAGGTGTTTCTTGGCGTTTTAATGCTTCAGGGCCACCTCGCTTAACTAGTCTTAAGTGCCGATGAATAGTGTCTCGTGATACGCCACTTTGGCGTGATGCAGCGCTGACGCTTCCGAGTTTTTCGATTAACGCTAATACTTCAAGTTTCTTCTGTACTGCCAAGTCTTCTGATGCCAGTTTGCTTGGTTCATTAACTTCCGAGATCTTGAGTTTGCGACCAGCGAAGTGAGCGGTAAACCCTTTTTTACTCGTGTTCCTTATCTCGATTTTCTGATTGGCAATGGAGTGCTTGAGCGGTGAATCTATTAGGTAGAACTTATTGCCATAACTGAAGGTATGGTCGTTACGTATTTTACGATGGTCTTTAATGACGCAGATATCATCAAGGTTGATGTGTTTCGACAGAGGCGTAAATTCAGGTGCTTGCTTTGATTTTACTTGAACTTTCGACTGCCAGAACTGCGGAATGAAGACATGCTTAAGGTAGGCATTGGCAGCGGCAATATCGTTAATATTGTTCAACCTAAGCTCGGGAACAAGGCGGTCTTGGAAGGTATCGAATGCTCGCTCAATACGGCCTTTGCCTTGGGGTGAATTGGCAAAGATGATTTCAATGCCCAGCTCCTCACAAGCCCTCTGCATCTGTGAGAAGTTGCAGCGTTTAGGGCCGCCGAAGATACCGGCTCTGTCCACATAAAGCGTTTTAAACACACCTTTCGTTTCGATACATTCTCTCATGACTTTCAGGCATCCAACGGTGGTCTCTGACGGGAAGAATTCAGCATATACTTCACTGGTCGCATCATCAATCATGGCAATTAAACAGTGCTTTTTATCCCCAAACCAGCGATGTGGACTGCCATCCATTTGCATCATTAGACCCGGTGCTTCCATGCGCTCTCTGCGCTTTCGAACATTGCTACGTCTTCGTTTGGCTCGTTTAACGTGATGAATATCATGTGCCCAACCGCGTAGGGTTTCACGCTTAATAACAATGTTCTCATTCGTAGCTAATTGTTCAGCCAAGTGCAACAGATTCAAATCGTAATATTTTTCCTGAATCAATTTTTGAACCACTTTTTTTATTGATACCGGCGTTTTGTTGGGTGGGGCTTTGCCACTGTTACCATGAACAGCGAATTGAATACCGACTTGCTGATATTGCTTTACGTAGCGTTCAATAGTGCGTCGAGACTTACTGAGTAACTTAGCAGCATTGGCAATTGTTATCCTGCCTTCAACCACTTTAGCTATGATGTCAACGGTGAGTTGAGCTTTAGAATCCATCACAATCATCCTCAACATGCCTTCTAGTATTCCAAAAACAAAACACTAACAGACACGTAAAAAAGTGACCGACAAATTCCCTTGGTAATTAGCGATTACGACAGAATCGCTTGGTAATTAAGATACGACAAAGTCGCTTGGTGTTAACAGGCTTAACAAAATAAGTCTTAACTTAATCTGTCAGATTTAATTAACGGGACTTAATCAAATCTGACAGTCGCATATGTGCCAATTGCGGACGTTTGTAACGAGGCTGTAGAATAACTCGTTTTTTAATTTATTTTTATTGATGCATTAACCATAGCCGAGTTCCTATTTTGATTCAATCGGTTACTTCGATTTTACGTAAAATATAAAAAGAGGATTTGCTGTTGCTTTAATGGGCTTTTGGAAGGTATGACAGGTGTTTAAGTGGCTTATTTGGAGAGGTAGCAGCTTACCTTTATTAATGCGTCCTGTTTTGCAGCTTTTCTATATTATGAACTAAGCAATACAGTTGCCATTGGGCATTCACTTTCGTTTGACCGCGTAAGGTCAATTTATTCATGCCTTTGTTAACTGTAATATTCCCGAACACCGGTTCTATACAGCCAAGTCGTTTGCTGTACTGTCGTCGCCCGATTGGGCTGTCTATTTTGACCTTCATTTTGTCGATGTAGCTTAGCTTTTTACGCGATTCATCATTTTTAAACTGAACTTGCCGTCCTGTTTTTATAGGTGGCTTTCGCATACATTGCTGTTGCAGTGGGCATACCTTGCAATCTTTTAAGTAACCGCAGAATCGCGTATATTTTTGGTTGTGGCTGTTTACATTTATACCGCTTCGCCACATTTCATTGCCTGCGGGACAGCGGCAGGTTTGTGTCGTCTCATCATAATGGAAGTCGTCTGAGGTAAATAACCGTGGCTTGCCTTTACTGCGTTTTAGTCGGCGCTTTTCTTGCTCTGTCTCATAAGTTTCACTTTCTTTAAACAGCGGATTTCGTTTTCTAAATTGGTTATCCGCAATGTAAGTATCAAAGCCACTTTTCGCCATAAAATCAAGATTCACTTCGCTGTGAAACCCACTGTCTGCGGTAAACTTTATGGTGTGATTATCTGCTTCTTTTTTTGTATTGAGCTTAGTGAGCTGTTGTTTTAATTGCTTAACCGCTGGCTGTAAGGTTTGCTGCTCGCCCACTGTACCCCATGCCTGTGCTTGCAGTATAATTTGATGTTTATCGTCATTTATCGCTATCCCGTTGTAGCCTTGGATTGTACCTTTTGACGTGGTCATTTTCGCGCTATCAGGGTCGGTAATATTACTTTTAATGGGCTTGCCTTTGCTGCCCGTTTTTTCCTCGTGGGTCGCTAAGAACTCCGTGATTTTATCTGCACTTTTATCCAGCTTTTCTTTTTGCTTTAAATCCTG
>NZ_JACJEV010000073.1:0-2642 GCF_014164235.1 Pseudoalteromonas sp. SG44-17
TAATGCTTCATACCTACCTGTCGCAAATGAGTCTAATGTATTTTCGTCACTTTGGTACACAGTACCAGCACACTCCAGACCTTCATCATGGGTGATTAATGATAAGCGTTGCTCACTCTCATTTAGCCAAATATCCTCAAGCGCAAAAGTCAAAGACTCTAAACCAGGATAAGCAATCGTGTTCGATTGATTCGAATTGCCCTTTTTTATAGTACTTTGTGGTTTCGGTAGTTGCTCTGGCAGAGCAAAAAAGCTGTATGGGAAAAATTCACCTAAGTCCGTATTGGTTAGTTCTAACCCTTTTAACTTCGCAATAGCTGCGGCTTCAAGACACCAATAGCCAAAATAGCCTATTGTTTTGTTACTTTTATGTTGTCCCCACCAATGAGCAGAACGTCGTGATTGATACCATCCTTTTGTGTATTCTTCTAATTTAATTAAAGAGTGACCTTTATCGCAAGAAGAAGCTGCTTCCATTAATTCAGCATACTTTAGTTCTAAATCGCTGTATTTATTTTGCTCTAAACTAATAGGAGTGCTACTTAAAATATAATCGCATAGAGAAAATCGTTTATTATATTCATTTAATTTAGCAAGTAGTTGTGGCTTTTTATCATCAAGTTTATTTAATAAAATTAAAAGTGAGATTAAGCCTAAAAACCTATCTGTACCGTCTAAAGAAGTAAACACTTCATCTATTTCATATCTCTTCATGAAAAATGAAAATGAAGCTTCAACATCACTTTCAATATCAAATAAAGAAAAACCTAAAGAATATTTTGATAAAGCCAATTCAAAATAGTCAGAATAAAGAGCATATTTAAACCTTACCTCTCCTTCTTCACTAAGCTTTTGACTATTGAACAACTCTTCATAGGCAGTTATTTGCTCCGTCCTGGCCAATAACAGTTCATTTAATTTTTGCTCGTTACTTTGTAAGTCTCTAATTCTCATTTTAATCACCGAAAATATCTGCAAATGACTTAACACTTTTATCTACATAGCCATCAGGTTTGAGCTTTTTGTAAGTTACAACTCCACTTTTCGTAATTTTAGCCAAGACAGGTGTATAGTTGCCAAGTATCAACGCCTTCTTTGATGCTGGCAGGTTGGTTTTCTGAAGCCTGTCGTATATCCAGCTTCTACTCATTTGTCTGGTATCGTCCCTACAAGTATTTAAATTACTGCAACCAAATTTAGATTCAACAATAAAATATTTACCATCTTTTTCAAAAATACCATCAATCCCTGGTGCTAATTTTGCGTCTATATCAGTAATTCTATCATGTAATGGTGTGAAACCTCTATTTACCAAGTCATCATCTGTAACCATTTCCCCATAATTTCCCCAACCGTCGGAGTAACCAGACACTGCCTTTTCTGACGTGTATGCTACAAGTAACAACGCATACGCTTTATCATAATTAGCATCATTACTCTTTAGTACAACAGCATTACTTCTTGTGCAATTATTCGGGTTGGGCCAATCAGAAGCATAGAGGAAAAATCCTCCCGAATTAAAAGCAACATAATTTATTTTTCCTGTTTTCACAGGCCCTTTTGCACTGACTGTAGTTGTTAAGCAAAGTAATAAAACAAAAAATATTTTTTCATAAAATAGTTTCCTAGCTAATAACGTTAGAATGACTTTATTCACTGCAATAAAACTGTACTTTATTTTATTAACGTAATAACGCTTTAAATTTAAACACCAACTCACGATTCATAAGGGTCAACTTGAATAACCTTACAATAACCACTGCTATCAGCCGAAGTATAAACCGTCACACCGCGTTTTAAAGTCCAAGCGGTCAGTGTTAATGAGGTCATCGCTGTATTTTCTTGTTTTATTTCCATCCATACTCGGCCGCTAGTACAGTGCTCAGGTACTTCGTTTGCATTAATACGCACAAGTAACCCTGAGCTAATACTGGTAATATTCGTTATTTGCCCACTAACATGACCTTTGCCAATAGCTGCAATTGCATTAGCAGAAATAAAAACACTAATTAATATAAATAATCTAAATAACAATTTATTTAATATCCTGTAAAAATAAAAACTATAATAAAAAACACAAAGAAAGACCTGCCCCTACTCATCTACATCCACTTAAATACTTAGAAACATCATTTTAAACATACAATCACTCCATTAACACGCGGCCGTTTTGTCGTTATTTCTGTAATCATTCCATTAATAGGAATAGAAACTTTGCCATATAACGGGGTTGAGTATTTTTCAATTATTTCGAACTGGTTATCACATAACTCTGTTGCTCTAAAATACCAATGACGTTCAACTTTCTCTAATGTATCTGAGGTACTTCCCAGATAAAACAACGAATAAGTTTCTGCCGCAATTTGCGTTTCAGAATAACCGTAAACTCTACCGCTACCTTCTAAAGATGAATAATGTGAGCTGCATGATGCCAGCAGACACAATAAAATGATTATGTATATATTTTTTAGCTTCAAAAAAAATACTTAAATCTTTTATTCATAACGAATCGACTCCAGCAAACGCTCTATTATAGGTAAGCAGTGTGTTTTATCTTTTTCCATAAAGGTAAACGTTAAACCCATAAAATATTTATCAAATTTTAAAGCGTATACCAAGTAAGAAGTGACTTCAGTTTCGCC
>NZ_JACJEV010000074.1:0-2274 GCF_014164235.1 Pseudoalteromonas sp. SG44-17
GGTTAAAGGCAGAGATTAGCTACACCTGAAATCTAATGACTGATGGTTCAATACAACCGCGCGGCATAAAGCCGCGCCTACGCTTTAAAGCATAGGAGCTAGGCTTTAGGCTCTAGCTCCTAGTCACTTCCCTAGCACCTTTGTCTTCCTAGCACCTTTAATCTTTTAGCGGTGGCAAGCCACTCGCCTACAAGTGATTTAACATCGAGGCAAACCTTAACACCTTAGGCGTTGAGCTTGCTGACGCGTGTTCGTTAACACATTTATGAATAAATCAATTAAACAATTTTTACCACCGAGAGCACCGAGGCGCTTCGCGCTATACCGAGAAAGTAAAGTTAAGCCTAGCACCTTTAAACTCTTTCGCGGCTAAAGCCGGCCCCTACGATAAATTTACACCCTGTAGGAAATGGCTTTAGCCATGATTTTTTTAAACCCGCGGCATAAAGCCCCGCCTACTCTTAACCCTAACACTGTGCTTGGTTTAATCTCTACCTAAAACCTAACACCTAGTACCTTTGTCTTCCTAGCACCTAGTCACTTCCCTAGCACCTTTGTCTTCCTAGCACCTTTAACCTTTTAGCGGTGGCAAGCCACTCGCCTACAAGCGATTTAACACCGAGATGAACCTTAACACCGTAGGCGTTAAGCTTGCTGACGCATAAACACCGAGCCACATTTAAAACATAGGAACTAGGTTTTAGGCTATAGGTCCTAGTCACTTCCCTAAAACCTAATACCTTTGTCTTCCTAGCACCTAGTCACTTCCCTAATACCTTCAACCTTTTAATTTGACATTTTTTATCCTAACCTTGTTTCTAATTTGTATAATTTAATCAACAAGGATCAACCATGAAAATTACCCATCATGGAGCGGTGAATGGGGTTACGGGGTCATGCCATCAGTTGGATTATGATCAACACTCATCGGTGTTAATTGACTGTGGACTTTTTCAAGGGGAAGACGCAGGGCCAAGTTTAGCTATCGACTTTGATATCTCTACTGTCACAGCGCTGATTGTTACGCATTGTCATATTGACCACGTTGGCCGCATACCTTACTTATTTGCTGCTGGTTTCTCTGGCCCTATTTTTACTTCGAAGGCATCGGCGAGTCTATTGCCATTAGTGATTGAAGATGCACTTAAAGTCGGGGTAACGCGAGATCAAAAAATTATTAACGCCTGTTTAAGCTTACTTGCCAAGCGTATTGTCGCTATCGAATTTAATAGCTGGTTTGACTTACCAACCACCAGCAACAAGCCCACCGCGAAAGCTCGCTTACAGCGTGCCGGGCATATTTTAGGCTCCGCCTATGTTGAAATAGATATAAAAACTAAAACTAGCAAGGGAAATTCCCATCGCGTAGTATTTTCTGGTGACCTAGGAGCGCCGCATACTCCGCTACTGCCTTCCCCCAAAGCGCCTTACAAAGCCGATACTTTAGTGATCGAGTCAACCTATGGTGATAAAAACCATCAAGGCCGAAAAGAACGCACGCAAACACTGAAAAAGGTGATTGAAAAAGCCGTTGCCGATAATGGCATTGTACTTGTGCCAGCGTTTAGCATTGGCCGTACGCAAGAGTTACTGTACGAACTGGAGCAAATAATTCACAACGCAGCTAAAAATTCGCCATGGCAAAGCATAGAGGTCATTGTGGACTCCCCTATGGCAGCTAACTTCACCACAGAATATCGAAAATTTAAAACCCTCTGGGACGATGAAGCAAAAAAACGCTTAGCCAAAGGTCGCCATCCATTAAACTTTGCGCAGTTGCATACTATCGACAGCCACCAAGAGCATATTGCCGTAATTAATTACCTAAGCAAACGCAAACAACCCGCGATTATTCTTGCCGCCAGTGGCATGTGCACCGGCGGGCGAATTGTGAATTATCTAGAGCGATTTTTACCTGATGAAACTACCGATGTGATTTTTGTTGGCTACCAAGGCCGTGGCACGCTCGGCCGAGATATTCAAACCTATGGACCAAGTAATGGTTATGTGCATATTAATGACCATAAAATCACCATTAACGCAGCAGTACACACAATCAGCGGCTACAGTGCTCATGCAGATCAAAACGGCTTAATAAAATTTGTAACAGGTATGCGTAAAAAGCCCAGCCATATAAAAATAGTGCACGGTGATGATAACGCCAAAAATGCGCTAGCAGCAAAATACAAAGAAGTATTAGGAGATAAGGTGAAGGTTGAGATTGGAAAATGAGGGGGGGTTAGGGGTTAGGTTTTAGGTTTTAGGTTTTAGGTG
>NZ_JACJEV010000075.1:0-1832 GCF_014164235.1 Pseudoalteromonas sp. SG44-17
ATTGCCTGTACCAACACCAGTAGCTTTCACATTTTGTGCATTATCAGCTTTTGGCTTTGGTGCATCAGTCACTTGTTGAGTAGCGTTAGCTTGCGCAGTTGAAGCTGTAGCCGCCGTATTCAACGGTGCATTGCCTGTACCAACATCGGTAGCTTTCACGTTTTGGCTATTATCAGCTTGATCTGCATTTAGTGAGCTTTCACTGCCAGCCTGAGCACTATCTGCCTTTGGTTGAGTAGGTTCATTCACTTGTTGAGTAGCGTCAGCTTGAGCCGTTGAAGCTGTAGCCGCCGTATTCAACGGTGTATTGCCTGTATTAACCTCGGCATCATTCACGTTTTGAGCGTTATCAGCTTGAACATCATTTAATGAGTTATCAATGTCAGCCTGAGCATTATCTGCTTTTGGCTGAGTAGGTTCATTCACTTGCTGAGTAGCATTGGCTTCAGCTGTTGAAGCAGCACCCGTATTCAGCGGGGCATTGCCTGTACCAACATCGGTAGCTTTCACGTTTTGGCTATTATCAGCTTGTTCACCATTTAGTGAGCTTTCACTGCCAGCCTGAGTATTGTCAGCTTTTGGTTGAGTAGGCTCAGTCACTTGCTGAGTAGCATTGGCTTGAGCTGTTGAAGCAGCACCCGTATTCAGCAGGGTATTGCCTGTACCAACATCGGTAGCTTTCACGTTTTGGCTATTATCAGCTTGTTCTGCATTTAGTGAGCTTTCACTGCCAGCCTGAGCACTATCTGCCTTTGGTTGAGTAGGCTCAGTCACTTGCTGAGTCGCGTTAGCTTGAGCCGTTGAAGCCGTAGCCGCCGTATTCAGCGGGGCATTGCCTGTACCAACATCGGTAGCTTTCACGTTTTGGCTATTATCAGCTTGATCTGCATTTAGTGAGCTTTCACTGCCAGCCTGAGCACTATCTGCCTTTGGTTGAGTAGGCTCAGTCACTTGTTGAGTAGCGTCAGCTTGAGCCGTTGAAGCTGTAGCCGCCGTATTCAACGGTGTATTGCCTGTATTAACCTCGGCATCATTCACGTTTTGAGCGTTATCAGCTTGAACATCATTTAATGAGTTATCAATGTCAGCCTGAGCATTATCTGCTTTTGGCTGAGTAGGTTCATTCACTTGCTGAGTAGCATTGGCTTCAGCTGTTGAAGCAGCACCCGTATTCAGCGGGGCATTGCCTGTACCAACATCGGTAGCTTTCACGTTTTGGCTATTATCAGCTTGTTCACCATTTAGTGAGCTTTCACTGCCAGCCTGAGTATTGTCAGCTTTTGGTTGAGTAGGCTCAGTCACTTGCTGAGTAGCATTGGCTTGAGCTGTTGAAGCAGCACCCGTATTCAGCAGGGTATTGCCTGTACCAACATCGGTAGCTTTCACGTTTTGGCTATTATCAGCTTGTTCTGCATTTAGTGAGCTTTCACTGCCAGCCTGAGCACTATCTGCCTTTGGTTGAGTAGGCTCAGTCACTTGCTGAGTCGCGTTAGCTTGAGCCGTTGAAGCCGTAGCCGCCGTATTCAGCGGGGCATTGCCTGTACCAACATCGGTAGCTTTCACGTTTTGCCCATTATCAGCTTGATCTGCATTTAGTGAGCTTTCACTGCCAGCCTGAGTATTGTCAGCTTTTGGTTGAGTAGGCTCAGTCACTTGCTGAGTAGCATTGACTTGAGCTGTTGAAGCAGCACCCGTATTCAGCAGGGCATTGCCTGTACCAACATCGGTAGCTTTCACGTTTTGGCTATTATCAGCTTGTTCTGCATTTAGTGAGCTTTCACTGCCAGCCTGAGCACTATCTGCCTTTGGTTGAGTAGGTTCATTCACTTGCT
>NZ_JACJEV010000076.1:0-1802 GCF_014164235.1 Pseudoalteromonas sp. SG44-17
TGGGCGGTTCATCTCCCGTAGTGAATATTGATCCAAATATCTCTTAATGACGCTAAACCTTGTGACGCTAGATAGTCATTGCCTATCGCAATGTTAATTCCTTTTGTTTTTGAGCTTCTACAAGGACCTTTACTGGTGATACCACATGCAATGGCGAGTCGTTCGCTAACACCCAATTTCATTAAACTGCGTACTTTGGTGCGAGGTTTACGCCATTGCCGCCAGTAGCACATTCTTATCCTACGGCGGATCCAGTGATCTAAATCCACCGTTAGCTGATAAGCGTTGGCTATTAGGTAGTAGTGTCCCCAGCCGCGCAAATACTGTGTGAGTTTATGAATTTGTAGGGTCATTGAGATTCCCCAGTTGCGGTTAGTGAGCTCCCTGACATTTGCTTTAAATTTCTTTAGCGCCTGTTCGTGGATCTGCACTTGACCGTAGCGGAAGGTAAACCCGAGAAATTTCGAGCCTGATACTGGACCGACCCGACTTTTCGATTCATTCACTTTGAGTTTTAATCGCTTAGTGATGAACGCAGTAATTTCCTGTTGGATTATTAGTCCTTCGCTTTTGGTTTTTACTAAAATGATTATGTCATCAGCGTAACGGGCAAACTTAAGGTGTTTGTAGGTTAGCTTCTTATCTAATTCATCGAGTAAAATATTGGAAAGTAAAGGGGATAATGGCCCACCTTGAGGGACTCCTTTGGTTGACTCAAACCACAGACCTGTTTCGCGCTCTGCTACTCCCGCTCGTAGGTATTTACCGAGTAGGCGCATGAGTGCTTTGTCTTTGATTTTACGGGCAACACGATTCATCAGCATGTCATGGTTTACTTCATCAAAGAACTTAGACAAGTCGATATCAATCGCTGTTTTATAACCTTGTTTAACACAAGATTGAACATGGTTCACTGCTTGACTGGCTCTTTTATAAGGACGATAACCATAACTATGTGGTGAAAATTGAGGCTCAAAGTAAGGGCTAATCACTTGAGCAATGGCTTGTTGGATCACTCTGTCGATAACAGAAGGGATCCCAAGCATTCGCTCACCGCCATCGGGCTTGGGTATCATCACGCGTTTGACAGGCAATGGTTGGTAAGTGCCGTTAAGTAATTGTTGTTTAATACCCAGCCAATGTAACTTAGCGAAGCGATTAAATTCTTCAATACTCATATGATCAATACCCGCAGCCCCTTTATTGTGCTTAACATGTTGCCATGCTGCGCCAATATTGTGGTTGCTTAGTACCATTGCCATCAGGTCACGATCTGTTTGGTTATATTCATTCGAGGTATTATTCACAGTCGAACGCTGTTCATCACCATCACAACACGGTGATCTATGTGAATTCAAGTTCATTTGTAGTATCTCCTCTGGTTAAGATGTTCAGGCCTTCACCATGTCCCCTCTATTACGATGGGCGTTTGGCTACTATGCCGTCTGCTGACTTCTGATAAATCACTCTAGCGATTACTCGATAAAGCGCGTCTAAACTAATGCTTGTTTACTGCTATTTCGCTCGCTATATAGGTCGCAGCAACCAAAGCGCCAAGGGTTGAACAACCAGTCCCTAACTGGTAATCTCCAAGCGTTAGCGCGGATGCGTGTTTATCAGATCTCCCCGAATAAGGTGCATCGACTTTCTCTGCACAACTGCATCATTTACGGTGGCCGTTAGATCACATGACTTCGCTATCTTGTGCTAGCTCGTCTCCAGCCTACGCCTCATATGATGTTTTTGTTCATCAGCTCACAGATTTGCTAACGGCTTCCTCCAGACTATCTCTCGCGATTTAG
>NZ_JACJEV010000077.1:0-1684 GCF_014164235.1 Pseudoalteromonas sp. SG44-17
GCTTGGAGTTCTGTAAATAACTGTACTATCTGAGTTTAACTATTTTATATATTTAGAAAATTTTTTTTGCAAAAACTCAGGCCACATATTACTGTTCTTTCCGTATCTTTTCGCAATACTTTTAAACTCTTTAAGCTCTTCGACTTTGGTACCTTGCTCTAAAAGCTCTTCATAAACCCGATAGTATTGTTGGCTAAAACTAATAAATCTTTTTTCATCCATAGTTTGATTTTCTCTTTCTGCACACAAAGCCAACTTTGCATATAGCTTATACAGCTTTAAGGATAGAAAAGATTTTTGAATTTCTTCACATTTATGAGAAAACGTCGAATGATTTAATTGTTCCAATTGTGGAATGAACTGTTCTTGACAAAGTTTTTCAAGCTCGTTGTATCTGCCAGCTTTCTGATAATACGGCAATATTTTTAAAATATCAGCATCTGATGATATTCCACTTTGATAGGTAAACAATAAAATTTCTATAGCTTCATCAAATAACCCATCTTTAGCTTTAGTTGTTGCGAATTTCAGCTGATTCATATTTGTGGTCATCATTGGTTACTGTTCCTTTCCCTGTTTTTCAATATATTATTTAACTGCTCTATAGTAAGCTCTTCGCTCGAAGTTATATCAGGTTCACCAAGAGAAAGGTTGATTTTATATGAATGGCTTGTTATCCCATCGCGGCAATCAACTTTTTCATAATGTATGTTCTCAGCTATTGTTTTTGGAGCTAGTTGCTCAGCTTTAAAAAATAATTTGCTGGTTGGGGAAAAAGGAAAAAAAATAAAATAGTTATTAAATTGACAATATAGAAGATAAATAATGTGATTATCAGAAGTTTCTCTAGTTAATTCGATTTCCATTTTTATAGGAAAATTAACATCAGGCATTCTATACCCACACCAAAAAATAGGTAAATGATTAAGGCTTTCAAAGTTCTGATTTGAGGTCAACCATCCTAAAGTAGGGTGAAATTCTTTTAACTTTTCATCTGGAAGGATAGATATTAAACTTTTAAGAATTGCCTTGTAAACTTTGACCATATCAAAAGCTTGTGAAGAAAAATTTAATGAACTTTGCTCTGAAGAGTTTTCTTGTATTAATGTTATGAATTGATCGTCCCCATAAATTTTACTACCACCTTTTAGATAATTTGGCCGATAGCCTTTCTTACCTTTTAGTCGAGTAATGAAAGTAGGCGGTATAAAATCACTTAAATTTTTCTCTATTTTTGAAAACTTTGCATTGCACTCATCACATTCATTAGCTGTAAAGATGCTTTTATTGCCAAGAAACTCTGGAAAAGAATGAGCTTTCTTTTTATTAAACTTAACATTATTTAATTTGCAGAACCTACATAAAGAATCTCTTTCACCAATTTCAACTTTTGGGAAAAAGTTATAATTATGCTGCACATGCTTAAAAACCAGCTCAAGCAAAATCTAACTCCTTCATTTGCACAAGTTTCAACATTCTACTCCATAGAAAACAGCTGCATATGTGCTACACAAAAACAGGAAAAGGAAAATAAAAACACATAAATTATTGATTTTATTGGTAGCCCCTACAGGAATCGAACCTGTAACTGCCCCTTAGGAGGGGGCCGTTATATCCATTTAACTAAGAGGCCACTCTGATAGCTGATAGCTGATAGCTGATAGCTGATAGCTGATAGCTGATA
>NZ_JACJEV010000078.1:0-1637 GCF_014164235.1 Pseudoalteromonas sp. SG44-17
CCCCCTGTGTCAGGATAGTTGTCGCCTCTAACTTTTAATAGAGGCAGATAAAATGAGACGTCGATTTACTCAAGAATTTAAAGTTCAAGCTGTTGAAAAAGCATTATCTCAATGTGATGATGTTCGTCTAGAAGATATTGCTGATGATTTAGGCGTCGGCTATTCAACACTACAACGGTGGATTGCACTTGCTAAAAACCATGAACTTGAAACTAAAAATAACGGTAGTCACATGACAACAGAAAAACGCCCTCATGACTGGAGCTTAGAAGACAGGCTCAACGCCATTATTGAATGTGCGAGTTTAGATGAAACAGCTCTTAATGAATATTGTCGTGCTAAAGGACTTTACCCGCATCACATTCAACAATGGAAGCAAGATTTTGCTAAAGGGCCAGCAACGAAGCCTGTAAAATCAGACAGCAAGCAGCTCAAACAAGAAATTAAGCAGCTTCAAAAAGAGCTTAATCGTAAAGATAAAGCATTAGCAGAAACAGCCGCTTTACTTGTACTCAAAAAAAAAGCAGATGCGCTTTGGGGTTTCAACGAGGACGATTAACCAGCTCAACTGAACGCCATGAATTGATAAAGCTCATTAAAGACGCTCAGAAATCAGGGGCAAGGCAAGCAAAAGCATGTGAGTTACTTGGTTTAACGACAAGAACAATCCAACGCTGGATTGAAGCTGAAGATATGATAGATAAGCGGACAAGTACGATAAAACGACCACCTAATAAGCTAACTGAATTAGAGCAACAGCGTATAATTAAGACGGTTAATTCAATAGAGTACGGGCATTTACCACCCTGCAAGATAGTCCCTAAACTATTGGATAAAGGTGTGTGGATAGCATCAGAAAGTTCGTTTTATCGCGTTATGAAATCACATAACTTACTAACACACAGAGAAAAAGTAAAACCAAATAAAAAGATAAAAAAGCCAAAAGCGCTCAAGGCAACACGTGCAAACGAAATTTATACATGGGATATCACGTATTTGCCGACAGCAGTTAAAGGTCAGTTTTTATACTTATATTTAGTGATGGATATTTATAGTCGAAAAATAGTTGGTTGGCAGGTTCATGACACACAACTAAGCACACTGGCGGCTGATTTAATGGTAGATATTTGCAGGCGAGAGCAGGTAAAACCTGAGCAAGTCACGTTGCACTCAGATAATGGCAGTCCAATGAAAGGAGCAACGTTATTAGCGACATTGCAGGAGTTAGGGATTGTGCCTTCATTTAGCCGACCATCTGTGAGTAACGATAATCCGTATTCTGAGTCATTATTTAAAACATTAAAGTATCGCCCAGAATACCCTGAAAAAGCCTTCGAAGATATCGCGAGCGCAAGGAAATGGGTTAACGGATTTGTAGATTGGTACAACGATGAACATTTACATAGCGGTATTAAGTTTGTCACGCCAAATCAGCGTCATTTAGGTTTAGATAAAGCGATCCTAGCGGAACGTCATCGGGTTAATGAAATAGCGAAATTACAGAATCCAAGTCGTTGGTCAGGAAAGTCTCGAAATTGGACAATGATCAATGAAGTAAATTTGAATCCAGAGAAAAAAGAAGAAGTGCGGGCGGCATAAAATTTAACTTGATGCGACAACTAACTTGAAAAACTCCG
>NZ_JACJEV010000079.1:0-1553 GCF_014164235.1 Pseudoalteromonas sp. SG44-17
GTCATGGTGACAGTAGCAAGGTTAGATATCGCGCCATTGCTGTCTTTAACTGTGTAAGTAAAGCTGTCGTCACCATAGTAATCTGCATTGGCGGTGTAAATGATTGCCCCCGTTGCTGTTACTTGAGTTTGCCCATTGCTTGGTGCACTGACAACCGTCACACTGCTCACATCTAAGCTGTCGCCGATATCAACATCACTGTCGTTACCCAATACGTTGACTTCAAATGAACCTTCTTCTTGCAGTTGGGCGGTGTTATCTAGCGCCACTGGTGCGTCGTTCACGGCATTAATGGTCAGTGTGACGGTCGCTGGGGTTGAGCTTAAGCCTTCGCTGTCTGTTAATGTGTAGGTGAAACTAAATACCCCATTCACATCTTGGCTTGGCACGATAGCTAAACTACCATCTAGGTTAACGCTGACTGTCGCAAAGTCGTACATGCCCGCCCCCGTGCCTTGGTTTTCAAGGCTTACGTTGGCAGCATTAAAGCCACTGTCTTCTACGTCTGAGTCGTTTGCTAAAATAGCTAACGTTGTTGCGGTATCTTCATCAGTCGTCACTGCATCATTAGCAACAACGGGGCGGTCATTCACCGCACCTATATTTACCGTAACGGTTCCTGGCAGTGACACACCGCCTTCGCTGTCGGTAATGGTGTAGGTGAAACTGTCTTGCCCTGTAACGTTCGCATCTGGGGTATACACAAAGGTGCCCGCGGCTTGGTCAAACACCACTTGCCCTGAGCTTGGCGCTCTGACTAAGTTAATCGTGCCCGTTGGGATGGTGTCTTCCACATCACTGGCCAGTGAACGCACATTGGTCACTGCTGATGCGGTGTCTTCATCCACACTTAAGCTGATAGCTTGTACCTCAGGGAGGTCGTTCACTGGGGTAATAGTGACTGTCACTGTCGCCGCTGTTGAGGTGTTCAATGCTGCATCTTTTACCGTATAAGTAAAAGTGTCTGTCCCCGTTACATTGCTATTCGGTGTATACGAGGCAATGCCATTGGTGATACTTACCGTGCCTTTACTCGCGGGTAATACGATGGCCGCTGAAGCGACCACTAGGTCATTTTCTGCATCACTGTCATTCGCTACCAAGCTAAAGTTCACTGGCGTGTCTTCTGCAGTGGTGGCACTGTCATCCATGGCAACCGGTGCATCAGCAACCGGCGTTACCGTAAGTGTTACTGTCTGTACCGCCGATAACGCACCTGCGCTATCACGAACTTGGAAGGTGAAGCTGTCGCCGTGGTTTTCACTGCCGTCATGTTGATAACTAAAGCTACCATCGCTGTTTAAGCTGACACTACCAAATTGTGGTTGACTGACAAGCTCTGCGCTGAGTGTGTCGCCTGCATCATCATCGCTGGCGTTACTTAATAACCCGTTTGCAAGTGCCACGGTTAAAGTCGCGGCTTCATCGAGGTTAAACGCGAAGTTTTGCCCTACCGGCGCATCATTGGTGTTGGTTACCTCTAATGTAAATGGCGTTAAACTGGCGCTATCTGTGCCATCGTTAACACTGATAGTAATAGCCGCGTAGCTGCC
>NZ_JACJEV010000007.1:0-168613 GCF_014164235.1 Pseudoalteromonas sp. SG44-17
AACTTGCTAACTTTAATCTTAATTGTGCATATACGCACATAACTTGTTTGTTATTAGCTATTTTCTTCTATCTAGGTACGCGCTATTCTGATGTCATTCGATAATGGAATTAATAACACATGCTTAAAAATACAAAATCTTCGTACGGTGTGGTTGCCATTTTATTACATTGGTTAATGGCGGTAATGGTGATTGGCTTATTTGGCCTTGGCTTGTACATGGTTGAACTTACTTATTACGATAGTTGGTATAAAGGTTCTTTGGATTTACATAAAAGCGTAGGGATCACCTTAGTTGCTTTATTAATTTTTAGATTTGCTTGGCGTGCATTGGGCACGCAGCCTGAGCCAGTAGCGGGCTGCAGTAAAGCGTTAAATAATGTAGCGCATACAGTACATATATTTTTATATCTACTGCTTAGCGTCATTGTGATTTCAGGCTATTTGATTTCTACTGCGGATGGTCGTGCAATTGAGGTGTTTACCTTATTTAGTATTCCCGCAATTGATTTTTCAGTAGCTAATCAAGCAGATATTGCAGGTAAAGTTCACTACTATGTGGCATGTAGCCTCATAGGATTAGTGGTTTTACATGCTCTTGGGGCGTTAAAACATCACTTTATCGATAAAGATAAAACCTTAGTTAGAATGATAAAACCACAAAAGGATGATTAATAAATGAAAAAAATATTACTTTCAGCTGCAGTAGCAGCAACATTGTTTGGTGCTAATACTGCACACGCTGCAGATTATGTTATTGACACTCAAG
Organism: Pseudoalteromonas sp. SG44-17; assembly: GCF_014164235.1. Classification (NCBI taxonomy): domain Bacteria; kingdom Pseudomonadati; phylum Pseudomonadota; class Gammaproteobacteria; order Alteromonadales; family Pseudoalteromonadaceae; genus Pseudoalteromonas; species Pseudoalteromonas sp. SG44-17. The sequence continues at coordinate 769 of NZ_JACJEV010000007.1, forward strand.
GTGCCCATGCATTTGTAAATTTTAAAATTAAGCATCTAGGTTATAGCTGGTTACACGGTCGTTTTAATACTTTTGACGGCGGCTTTAGCTACGATGCAGCTAACCCAGATGCATCACAGATCATGGTTAATATTGATACTAAAAGTATCGATTCGAACCATGCTGAACGTGATAAGCATTTACGTGGTAAAGAGTTTTTAAATGTTGATAAGTTTCCAACAGCGACCTTCAAAAGTACGTCAATTAAGTTTGATGAAGAGGGTGATGAAGCTGATGTAACAGGTGAGTTTACCCTTCATGGTGTAACAAAAACGATTACCTTTGAAATCGATAAAATTGGTGAAGGTAAAGATCCATGGGGTGGTTACCGAGTTGGCTTTGAAGGTGAAACCAGTTTAAAGCTTGCTGATTTTGGTATTGATTACAACCTAGGTCCTGCATCTACACATGTTGATATTGGTTTATATATTGAAGGTGTGCGTAAGTAAAACCTAACCTGAATTCAGGTTAAATAAATATGCTAATATTGATAAACGCCTCACTCAGTTGGGGCGTTTTTGTTTGCTTGTAAACGTTGCTCTAGTAACGGTTTTAAATTATCTGGTAACCAACGTAATAACACTTCATGGTAGGCTGGTTGTTGTTTTATTTCTTTCAGTGCTGCATTAAGCACTTCAACTTGTGCGATACCTTGCTCGGTATTAGTACAGCCAATATAGCCATAACTCAGATCGGGAGCTTCAGTCAGAGGCAATTGCATTAACTGATCTTCAAACCCCATCGATTTTGCTAAATAGTAATGCTCGCTTGGGTAGCCCAATAAAATATCAATGCGCTTTTTCTTTAACATGTAAGTCAAACTGGCAAGGGTATCGCGACCAGGTCGAATAATTATGGATGCGTCGGCACTATTATTAATTACTGCATCAATAGCATTACCGTATGATCGGCTCATAGAAATCCCCAGTGCAAGTTGGTATTGATTGAGTAGGGTTTTCAATGATACAGGTGTACTTGTTTCAAGCTTGAGATGTTGCACAAGCTCTTGGTGAATAGCAATAGAAGGCGATAAGCCAACCGTCGAAGTCTGTTCACTAAAGCTGATGTGTTGTTTGCGGTGCGGGCTTTGGTATAGCGAGAGCATGCAGTAAGTATGATTTGGGTTAGACAGCTCCTGTATTGTGCGACTTGATGGAAAAATAGTACGGTTGAATGTATAGCTAGGAAGCTGTTGTTCTAATAAGGCGATAACACCTTCATCGCGGCCTGTTCCTGCGTATTGATCGTTAAAAATATAATAAGGGGCAAAGTCAGTGACTATCCAATCAATTGTTTTAGCATGCAAAGGAGTGCTAATTAACAATGATAAAAAAGCATAACGAAAGGCATAATGCATTAATTCAACCACAGATAAATTATTAATATACTAAGTGTAGCAGCTGTTAAATAGTTAGCTTAAAAAAAGCAAAACGCCAGCATTAGCTGGCGTCATTTAAATTGCGAGGAAGCAAATCAGTATCGATTAATTGGCTTTTAACCATTTAACAAATTGACGTGCGTCACTTGCTTTTGTAAATAAGGTATTTTTTAAACCTTGTGTATCAGAAAAAATAACACGTTGTTTATTTACTGAAATTGATTGCACTGGATGTGCGATTTGGATCATAGATCCGTTGTAACTATAAGACATAATAAAACTCACTTTTTTCTTGTTATCTTTAATGTGCGCTAATTTCTTTATTAGCTTTCAAAGCACAATTAGATAGACCATGTTGTGTTTAGCTTCATTACAGTGTTGACGATCTTTATGACATTTATGCGACTATTTAAAAATATGCCGTAGTCTGAATTGGGGTTCTCGCCGTACAATAACTTAGCTCTATAATATACGTTTTGCGGGGATTACTGGATCAGGGTAAAGAGGTTAACCGCGAGGCTTTTTTAGGACCAAGAGGACAATTTACCCCAGTAATTTTATTTACGCAAGCATTATTTTAACTTTATTCTAGCCATTGTATTTTAACTGCTGTATTTTAATTAGCTAATCTGAAAAAGGCGTTTAGCGGTATTTTAACTGTTGTGCGGTAATTTAACTGTAAATAATAAGATTTGGCTATGGAATACATTATCGTTAGTGATATTTTTGGTAAAACCGCTCATTTGAGTCACTTTGCACGGCAATTTAACGCTAAAAGCATAATTGTTGATCCGTACGATGGGCAATTGCAGCCAGTGATTGATGAGCAATTACAGTATGATTTATTTATCACTGAGTGTGGTCACGATAACTATTTCAACAAGCTTAATACCATTCTTAGTAGAGTAACTAAACCAACTACGGTAATCGGTTTTAGTGCTGGTGGAGCCGCTGCGTGGCGAAGCCAAGCAACTGTGAAAAATTCACAGATAAAAAGATTAGTGGCATTTTATCCAAATCAAGTTCGTCATTATTTAGATTTGTCTGCCAGCGTGGCTTGCGAGTTTATTTTTGCGAAGCAAGAAGTGCACTTTGATATTCTTCCTGTGCTCGCTTGTTTAGAGCAGCAAATCAAAGTGCAATGCCAGCGTGCAGACTACGGTCATGGGTTTATGAATCCCTTGTCAAAAGGCTTCGATAGCTTTGGTTATCAACAATATAGCCAATACTTGCTCACTGAAAATAATTAACTGAAATTACTACCTTGTAAAAAATCTTGGCTATACTTATTTTTTTATCCAATAAAATAATTATAAATCATGACCGTACAACTACCTCCTTATAGTCACTTTTTATCAAACCCTGTTGCAAAGCCACCATGTCGAATGACTAATGCAAATATGTATGGTTTTTTTGCAAAAATAGATCAGGATAAAGTTCAACAGTATATCGATACAACGCTTAATATTGTTGCAACGGATGAGTTATATTTTAAAGGCATAGGCGAATATGCATTATTAACCTTTACCGACATAGAAAAAATTGCCTCATTAACGCCGCCTTTTAGTGAGCACGGTTGGATGCAAGAGACTGATATTATTATTTGGTTACCAGTTGCAAAGGTTGAAAAGCAAGGCAATGATGAAGATATTACTCATCTTTATTGGTATCCGGCGTTTATTTGCGTAAATAATGTTTATGCATTAATAAACGGCAGAGAAACATGGGGTTACAATAAATATTTATGTGATTACCAGATGCCCAGTTCGGTAAGTGATATAACCGACTTTTCAGTTTCACTGGATTGTTTTAAGCATTTTTCGCCAACGTCAAAATTACAATCACAGCATTTATTTTCAGTCACCAAAAACGTCAAGACGCAAAGCGATGGCTTATTATCTGTATTAGAGGACTTTGGCGAGCATGTCGCCAATTTGTTTGATGGGGATCATCTTGGTATTGATTTTTCGCTATTAAAGCAGCTGTTACAGGGTTTTGTGAATCCACAGATGGATCAAATACTATTTAAGCAATTTCCTGACGGGCAAGGCGATAAGGCTGTTTTTCAAGCAGTTATGCACTCTCCTTCAGAAATAAAGAAAATCCATCAATTTAAGCTACTCAGTGGTGCTTATCAGCTACATTTACAGCAACTAGATAGTTTTCCTTTAGCGCAAATGTTTGGTTTACAGCTAGGAGCGCAAGCTGTGTATTTGCCGTTTTATATCAAGATGGATTTTGACCAACTTCAAGCTACACAAATACTCCCTAAGTAAGGATCCATTATGGAGCAAGAAAAAATAGTTATTATAGGCGGTGGTGTTGCCGCAATGACGGCTGCTTTATACCTGACTGAACAACCTAATTGGCAGCAAAAAAGACATATTACAGTGTACCAACAAGGTTGGCGTTTAGGAGGAAAAGGAGCCAGTGGCCGTAATGCTGTTATGGGGCAGCGCATAGAAGAGCATGGTTTACATGTCTGGTTTGGTGCCTATGTTAATAGTTTTAAAACCATTGAAACTGTATACGACAAGCTACAGCGTCCGCCAACGAGTGCACTGAGTACCTGGCAACAAGCACTTAAACCGCATAGTTTTATTGCCCTTGAGGAGCACATTGATGAACAGTGGCAAACGTGGCCTATAGAGTTTCCTGTTTTACCTGGCAATCCTGCGAATGGGAGTTTAGATATTACCGTGTGGGACTTTGTAAAAATGACCCTTGCATGGCTAAAAAAATGGATACCACAATTTGAACTGGCCGCCAGAGTCCAAGCTAAGAGCACACAATTAACGACAAAAAAACCACGAGATAGATACCTACTACGCCATTTTCATCAACAAATTCAGACCTTGGTTTCTGATGGCAGTGAGGCATGGCAAACCTTTACCAACGATATACAAAATCTCAATCAAGAAATCACTTCAACACCTAGCTTACTTGTCGATAAATTAAATAGCTTTGTGCAAAGTAACAACACACTGCAGCCACAAATTTCTGAGAAGAAAGATAGTTTAGTGATTTGGTATATTGTCAGAAAACTAAAACGCTGGATTAACCAAGAGTTAACCGAGTTACTGGATGACAATGCAGAGTTGAGGCGTATTTATATTTGTGCCGATTTAGCGATAGCGATGCTGGTTGGATTGATTAAAGATAAAGTTTATCGCGATGGTTTTGGGGTCATTAACAAGTATGATTTTCGTCAATGGTTATTAAAAAATGGTGCGAATAAACAATACAGTGTCGATTCTGCGCCCGTGCGTGGTTTTTATGATTTAGTGTTTGCCTACCCACAAGGTGATTTTAAAAAACCAAATGTAGAAGCTGGAGTTGCTGCACTTGCCATGCTTAGAATCGCATTGTGTTATCGCGGTGGGGTAATGTGGAAAATGCAGGCGGGAATGGGCGATGTTATTTTTGCGCCATTGTATGAACTATTAAAACAAAGAGGCGTTAACTTTGAATTCTTCCATCAACTACAGCAACTTACACCTGGGATTGATGAAAGTGGCCAAAACTGTGTTGCTTCTGTGTTATTACAACAGCAAGTGAGTTTAAATAACTCATCAGAGTATCAGCCATTAATTGATGTGAAAAACTTAGCTTGCTGGCCAAGTGAGCCTCTTTATCAGCAGATAAACCACGAGCAGGCCCTGTTACTAAAGCAGAATAATATTAATTTAGAATCATTTTGGAGTGATTGGCCCAGCTGTTACCAAGCACATTTTGGCGCACAACTACCAACTAAAACACTGCAGTTTAAAGATGATTTTGACCGGCTGATCCTTGGGGTCTCAGTTGCTTCATTAGAGCATGTTTGCCCACAATTATTAGCAATAGACGACAACTTTGCTGCTCAGGCTAAAAATGTTCTTTCGGTAGCTACACAAGCCAGTCAGATTTGGTTAAATAAAACAGATCAACAGTTAGGTTGGCAGTATATGCCGCCAAGTGAAGAAGGGCCTATTTTGAGTGGTTTTAGCGAGCCGTTTGATACTTGGGCTGCAATGCAAAACTTAATTGATAAAGAGCAGTGGCCTGCAAGCAATAGTCCGCAGAATATTGCCTATTTTTGTAGTGCATTTCCTTGTCAAGAGTATCCACCACAGAGTGATCATGGTTTCCCTGCACGGGCAAAAGCACAAGTAAAAACTAACTTAACACAACTATTAACAACTAATATGCAGCCATTATGGCCGTTAGCTTATAACGATAATGACTTTGATTGGTCCATTTTATATACACAGCATGACGTGCCAGAATCAGCGCGCTTAGATCAACAGTACTGGCGAGTGAATGTTGATCCAAGTGAGCGTTATGTGCTGTCGGTTTCAGGTTCCAGTCAATATCGTTTAGCAACTGATGGCACGCAATTTAGTAATTTATTTATTACCGGCGATTGGATCAAAACAGGTGTTAATGCAGGTTGTGTTGAAGCTGCGGTTATGGCTGGAATGCAAACAGCACGAGCACTGTGTGGGTATCCGCAGCAGATCAGTGGTGAAAATGCCTTTGAAGCGCAGTAAAACTAGCTAATTAATGGATAACTTGGCGACTTTAATCAATAAATTAGTCTATAATCGTAAATAATTACAATATCTTTACATTGTCGGTATTAAGGTTCACCATCTAATGAAAAGCCAACGTTATCCTTTTTCAAATCATATATTGCTGCTGTGCTCGTCGAGCCTCGTTTTTGCTGTGGCTGCACAGGCAAAAAATGACGATTCGAGTGGCTCTAGCCAAAGCCTCGAAGTCATTGAGGTGTTCGCCCAAAAACGCGCGCAGGCAATTGAAGATGTTAGTATTGCCATTAGTCAGGTCAAAGGTGATAGCCTTAAAAATCAACATTATAAAGATTCAACAGAGTTATCGGTATTCGCGCCTAATTTAAAAATCAGCCAAAATGCGGCTGAAGGTACGCCACCGGCGGTAAATATCCGGGGGGTTGGTTTAGTTGACTACAATACGGCGAACACCTCGCCTGTGGCTATTTATGTAGACGACATTGCCGTAGGATCTGCAAGTAATCAGATCGTTAACTTCTTTGATATTGAGCAAGTGGATATTTTGCGTGGTCCGCAGGGGACTTTATTTGGCCGCAATTCAACTGGCGGAGCAATTTTAATTCGCACTAAACGCCCTGAATTTAACGAGTCGGGGTATTTAACAGCGGGTATAGCAAATAATAACGCGTTTAGTATTGATGCTATGTATAACAATCAATTAAGTGATAACAGCGCGTTTCGTGTCGCTTTAAATCATCAAGACTATGACTATTCAACCACCAATACTTTTGCACAATCACCTACCGCTGGAATGCAACAAACCAATGCACGGCTATCACTATTAAGTGAGTTTGATACTGTACAGGTATTGTTACAAGCGCACCTCGAAGATTGGCAGGGTATTGTGCAGCCTGTCGGTAATATCGGTGTAGTGGCGGATCCATTAACAGGTCAGTTATGTAGTCCTAGCGAAGCTGGTTCGACAAATTGCTATGATAACTTTGGCTTCAATGATGCCAGTGATGACTTTTACATGGTTAAAGTTAATAACGATTCTCCGCATAAAACGGATGGTAAAGGGTTTAGTGCACATATTAATTGGCAATTAAATGAGTTTAACGAAATTATTTCGATTAGTAGTTATAACCAATTAGAGCGCGATCATGCATTTAATTGTGATGGCTCACCAGCGCGATTATGCGAAGGAAATCTAGGTTTAGATACTCACTTATTTAGCCAAGAGTTACGCTTGCAAACGCAATGGAACAAACATACTTTAACCAGTGGTTTATATTACGCAGATGAATCAATCAAACAAGATAATATTAACGATATTTTAAGAGATTATCGCGGTATATTAGCCACCGACTTAACCGCAACCTTCTTCTATGATAACCAAATTGACACGCAAAATATTGCCGCTTTCAGCCAGTTAGACTATCAACTTAATTCAGATTGGTTGCTAAGTGTTGGACTACGTTATTCCTATGAGTCACTTGATTATGACTCAGTGGCACAATTAAATATGGTAGTTGATCCGAGTGATTTAGCAGGGGTTTTAGTGCCATTTTATCATGTGCAAGGCGAGCAATCTGATAATGGTTTTTCTGGCCAGTTTGCTGTGAACTACCTTATTAACGATACAACCCATGGCTATTACCGTTTTGCAAATGGGATTAAAAGTGGTGGTTATAATGGCGGGTTTTTATCTTCCCCAGAGCAAGCCGAATTAGCTGACTATGGCAAAGAGCGTCTCAATGCGCATGAAATTGGTACTAAATCATGGTGGCCTGAGCAAGGTGTGCGGTTTAATTGGGCTGCTTTTTATTATGATTATAATGATCAGCAAGTGTTTATGAACCAACCATCAGACTCACCACAAAAGCCACCCGTGCAATTATTAGAGAACGTTGGTGATTCAGTGATCTATGGCCTTGAAGCTGAACTCGATTATCAAGCGACTAAAGCACTTTCAATGCGTTTTGCGATGGGTTACATTCCCCATGCGGAATTTGAAGAATTTGTTGATCCTTTGGGTAACAGTTTGACTCATAATCGGCTGCCATTTACATCAAAGTGGAATGTTAGTGCAGGCGTAGAATATCGTTTAGAGCTTGCTGGTAATCCCTTAACAACACAATTACTAGTGGATTATCAATCAGACTATTATTTTGATCAAAACCAAAATCCGTATGCTATGCAAGATGGTTATAGTTTAGTCAATGGTAATATTCGTTATCAATTAGATAACCTAGGTTTTGTACTGTGGGGGAAAAATTTATTTGCCAGTGAGTACAGTAATTTGAAGTTTGATTTGAGCTCTTTCCTTGGCATGTTGGAAGATTTTAAAGGGGAAGGTCGCCGCTATGGTTTGGATATCAGTTATCAGTTCTAATCTTTTTGTCATTAAACTGAGGCGTATTGTATGCTGTTAAAAGCAATACAAGGTTTTTGCTATGTAGTCTTTTTAGGCTTGCTAACAATATATGTCTGCGAAGTGCGAGCAACACAGTCAGCGGGTGTGTTTGTTTATACAGAGCAACAACAAGATATAAATTTGTTTCAAGTTGGTACCTTATTAGCGGCAAGTTATGAAGGGTTTCCTGATAACAGCACTCAGATTGCGACGTGGCTTGACAATAAAAAACCACAAACAAGTACCACATATTATGGCGGAAGTTATTGGTTAGTTGTCGAACTTGAAAATCAGACTCAGCTAGCTGAATTAGTGTTGTTCCCTTACAACACCTTAGTATCGCGTATTGAAACACGTGTATATGATATGGCCGATCCCACATCTGAGGCCGCGCGTTACATAACAGGGGGGATTGAAAAAAACGAATTTGCTTTTCATTACGGCAATAAAATAGCACTTACACCAGGCAAGCGTTACTTTTTGATCACCAAGTATGAAAGTGACTACTTTTACACTCCTCCTAAACTGGTATTAAAACCCTATGCAGACTTCTTTACCCAGATCACCATCGAAAATATGGTGATGATGTTGTGCTTTGGGGTAGGCATTGCGCTGGGTTTGTATAACTTATTAATATATTTTGGCGCACGGGATGTAACTCACCTTTATTACGCCTTATTTACAGCATGCTGGGTATTTGCCTGGAGCCAGTTTTTCCATATTCCAGATCAACTATTTGGTTTTTATAATGCCCATTTTCATTGGCTAGGGTTTGTTTTAATACCATTAACTAACATTTTATTTTTCAATAATTTGCTTAAGCTAAAAGACAGTTTTCCACAATTAGCCAAAGCATCAATTATATTAGCTGTGGTGGCAACCGCAGGTTTGCCTTTCGCTGCTATGTGGCCAGGTTTTGGGTTTATTTGGGCAACCATAGTAACGGGGTGCACCTTATGCTTAGGCATGTACATAGGGGTTCGCAGTTGGATGAGTGGTTTTAAACCCGCGCGATACTTTGTCTTTGCTTACCTAGCGATGGCAATTCCTAATATGGTGGGAAATTTAACTAATTTAGGTGTACTGACGCCGATTGCAATCGATCTGTACTTATTAGGTTTGATTGGCACCGCCTTAGATGCGATGTTACTCGCGTTTGCAGTGGCAAATAAATTTAGTATCTTACATGATGAGAATGTTGAGCTTACTAAAAACCTCGAGCAAAAAGTGCAATTGCGTACGCAGGAGTTACAACAATTGGCGTCAGAACTCACTGATGCCAGTGAAGCTAAGAGCCGTTTTTTAGCAAATATGAGTCATGAAATACGTACGCCAATGACCTCTATTATAGGCTACGCAGATGGTATTATTTTAGGCGATATTAAGCCTCACGAACGAAATCATGGTATTCGGGTTATTTTACAAAACAGCCGCCATGTTTTAGGACTCATAAACGACATACTTGATATGTCAAAAATAGAGGCCAATCGCCTTGAAATTGATTTAGTCGAGACTGACTTATTTGCAACCATTGCGCATATAGAATCGCTATTAGGCAAACAAATTCGTGATAAAGGTCTTAAATTTAAAGTTGATTACCAATTCCCACTGCCTGATTGGATTATTTCTGATCCAACCCGATTACGACAAATATTGTTAAACTTAACAGCTAATGCATTAAAATTTACCACGGTAGGGCATATTCAATTAGTGGTGAGTTGCACTAAAGAGCAGCTTGTCATTAAAGTTAAAGACACCGGCATCGGGATGACAGAGGCTGAGCAACAAGACTTGTTCACGCCGTTTTATCAGGCTGACTCATCGATCTCACGTAAATATGGCGGTACAGGACTCGGTTTAAATATTTCAAAAAGTTTAGCCGAAAAGTTAGATGGTAATATCACCGTTCATTCCCATGTTGGCAGTGGCAGTGAGTTTAGCCTCAATATCGCGCTATATATGCCTGAACGAGTACGTTGGATCAATAGTTTTGATGAGATCTCTATAAGCAAAGAAAAAGAGCTGCCAAGTCAAGATCAGCGAAATCTCGTGGGTGAAGTGCTGGTAGCGGAAGATCATCCTGAAAACCGTGAATTGATCAAACGTATTTTAGAGCGAATGGGGTTAACGGTTACTGCGGTAGAAAATGGCAAAGATGCAGTGCAAGCGACCCTAGATCATCAATTTGATTTGATTTTATTAGATATTCAAATGCCAGTAATGGATGGCGAACAAGCGATTCATATTATGCAGGCAACAGGATTAACGACCCCCATTGTTGCCCTTACAGCAAATACTATGAAGCATGAAGTTGATCGCTATCTAAAACAAGGGTTTATTGATCATATAGGCAAACCAATTGACCGCAGTGAATTTAGTCATAAAATTGCTAGTTATTTAGATATCGAAATGCTTGAAGATGTAAAATTGCCAGAGCATGAATTTGAGGTGCTTAAACAGGTGTACATAAAAGGGCTTAAAAAGCAGCGAGAAACAATAACCAAGCAATATACAGATGGCGATATGACAGGGTTTGCACAAAGTGTTCATATGCTAAAAGGAACTGCTGGAATGTTTGAGTGCGAAACATTGTACCAACATGCAATCAAGTTAGACAAAGCCCTTAAAGCCGATAGCGTGATGTTAGATAGCCATTTAGTTTATCAAGTGTTTGATGAAATTGATGATATTTTATGTCACTCACCTCAGTAAAATAAGCTGCTCACGGGTAATGTCCGGAAAATCAGTACGCTGTGTATAACGGGCATATAAGGTTGAAAAAATGGCGCTGCGTGAAAGCTGATCAAATGTTGTGACCAGTTCTTTTGCTGTTGTTTTTGAGCTATAACAACACTCGCTATAGCGTTTTATTAATTGTGTCAAGCTTTGTCCTTGTTGCTGTAAAGCCAGCTCTGCTTCAATAAAAAATGCGCTACCACTCCAATAAACTCTTTGTTGTGCACCTTGTTGCCACATATCGTCGGCAAGTTCACTTAATGGCTGTTGCTTTGTTCGCGTTTGCTGACGTCCGCGTTCAAGCCCTGCAGATAGTCGTTGTATAAATTGCTCCCTAGTGATCACTTTACTATCACGCATTATTATATTTTGCATATAGGTTGCAAATCCTTCACTTAACCAGAAGCCCGAATAGGGTAGTAACGGTAAGTAAAGGTGTGCCATTTCATGGTAGAGGGTCCAGTCATCGCGTAATTGTGTAAAACTGGCAAAGCGATAAAAATGTAACTCTATGCCATCTGGATCACCACGGCGCACACTTCCCCAAGGCACGGGTTCAAATGCAATATACCGAGGGTGTAAATAAATGGGTAAATTAGAGTATGGCAGTGGGCCTAAAGTTGCCTGAGTTTGCTCAAGACTAAAATTCAGCCATTGCAGTATTATCTGCTGCTTGCTTTTTGACAGCTCGGTTAATCCTTGAGGATCAAGCTGGGCTGCGAAAACAGATGTACTCGCTAAACAAGTAACGAATAAAATTCGATTAAACAGTTTCATATCTGGTACTTAATGGTTTTTAATTGCTCACAGAAGACCGAGTAAAGCATAAAATCCGTTCACTATTTTATTGTTGAATGATAAGTATAGATGCTAAAACCACGACACTCACTGCCAACCATGGTTTAATGTTTATATGATATTTTATAATAAAAATATGGCAGGTTATGGGTTATCAACACATTGAAATCCCACCTCAGGGTGAACAAATTAGCATTGATAATAAAGGCGTGTGGAATATTCCGGCGCAGCCGATCATTGCTTATATTGATGGTGATGGAGTAGGGCAGGATATCTCCCCTTGTATGCGCGACATTGTGAACCATGCTGTGCAGTTATGTTATCAAGGAGTGCGAAAAATTCACTGGATGGAAGTCTTTAACGGTGAAAAAGCTGCGCAGCTATATGATGGGGATTGGTTTCCGCAAGAGACGATTCATGCGGTTCGGCAATTTAAAATAGCGATTAAAGGGCCTTTAACCACGCCGATTGGCGGAGGTTTTCGTTCACTCAATGTTGCTCTTCGTCATGAAATGGATTTGTTTGTAAATATGCGGCCGATTAAAGGCTATTGCGCATTACCGTCACCGTTAAAAAAACCTGAAAATACCAATATTGTTGTGATCCGCGATAGCTCTGAAGATGTGTACTCTGGAATTGAATGGCAAGCTGGCAGTGTCGAAGCCGAAAAAATGCTGGATTTTTTATGCCAAGAAATGGGCGTAACCCGTCTGCGCTTTGATCAACAATGTGGTATTGGCATTAAAAATATTTCTAAAGAAGGGTCAGAGCGGCTAGTGCGCTATGCAATAGCGTATGCGCTTGAACAAAATAGTGACTCGGTAACGGTAGTGCATAAAGGCAATGTACTTAAATTTACTGATGGTGCGTTTAAGCGTTGGGGGTTTGCCGTGGCGCAAACTGAGTTCTCAGCAATACCACACAGTAATGGCCGTTGGCTAGAAATACCGCGTGAGGGCTTGGCACCGTTAGTTATTAAAGAAGTGATTGCAGATAACATGCTCCAGCAAGCGTTAATGAATCCTGAGCAATTTGATGTAGTGGTAACAACCAACCAAAATGGCGATTATCTAGCAGATATGTTGACTGCACAAGTGGGTGGTATTGGTATTATGCCCGCAGCAAATTTAAATAATGAAGTGGCTTTTTTTGAACCAACTCATGGTACGTTTGAGCGTATTGCTGGACAAAATAGTGCAAATCCTACCAGTAGTATTTTAAGTGCGGTGATGATGCTACGGTTTATGAATTGGCACGAAGCGGCCAACAGTATAGAGCTGGCTTTGCAACAGACATTTATAGCCGGTGAAGTGACCTTTGATTTACAGGCAGAGCAGCAAAACTCGACCATCCTCAGTTGCAGTGATTTTACACAAAGGATAATCGAGCGTTTAAAAGTTTCATGAACTACGCTGCATTGGCGTTGTAGAGCTTTGCACGATACATGCAAGGGCGATTAGTCAGTGTTGCAGCACGTTGATAAATTGCTTTTGCATTGTGTTCATCGCTTGGTGTACCGCTTAATGTATCCATTAAAGCAACAACAATAATAGCTGGCACCTGACAGCAATATTCATCTAATACCGCAGTTGTTGTTTGTGCATCAACATGACAATGCGGGTGATTATGCTCAACTTGATACGCATGCAATAACGTTTGTACATCTAAACTGTCATTGTCAAAATGTTTGTTTTTACGACATTGACAGCCAAATTCATCAACCAGAGTCGCCAATGCTTGGTAAACATCATTACACTCAAGGGTGGTTTGCTTACAAAGTTGTTGTTCGATGAACGCATGTAAATGGCCGTCGATAAATAATCCGTCTTGTTGGGTGAAGCTTGCTGTAGTTTGCATCATAATGTTGTCTCTCAGTGTTAGTGGTTAACTCATTTGGTATGACTTCACTGTAGCCCTAAGCACACTATTTATGAAATTGTTGTTTTCAATAACTGATATTGATTTAATCAATAATAACTAGATATCTCCATTTTAATTAGAGCTTTCTAGCGATCAGCAATCGTATTAGCGAACGCTTGCAGCTCGCGGCGTAACCATTGGTGTGGGCTGGCATGATGCAGTAATGGGCTCCAAAGCATTTTTACTTCAATTGGGACAATTTGAAACGGCACAGGACTAATCACTAACTCGGTATGTTTAGTTAGCAGCATTGCTTGTCGTCTTGGTAGTGTGGCGATCAGTTGTGGCGATTGGCATAGCAAACTTGCCACCATGTAATGACGAGTAAACACCCGAATATGACGGGTTTGTTCAAGCTGCCAAAGAGCTTCGTCTACCCATCCCAGCTTTTGGCTACCTGATTTATTCGTGACGGCAGCTTCAGCCCCCCAGCCTGCACGATTTACCCAAATATGCTCTGACGCTAAGTATTGCTCTAGATCAGGCTGTTTTAAGTATGGGTTAGCTGGATGCATTAAACAGCAATAGTTATCGCGCCAGACACTGGCCTGATGAAAAGACCGTGGTAGGCCGTTGAAGCGATTGATGGCTAAGTCAATGCTGCCCTTTTCCATATCTTGCAGGCTAACATCGCTGGGGCTAAGCACATCAAAATTAAGTCCTGGATGTTTATTGAGTTGCTGGGTAATAAAAGGCGCGACTAGCGTTGATTCTAAATAATCATTCGCCATAATTCTAAAGGTGAGTTCGCCAGTGGTTGGATCAAACATATCACTGGGTTGGGTTATTGCCTCAGCCATTTTTAACAGCGCTTCTATTTCAGGTTTTAAACTCAGCGCTTTTGCAGTAGGAGTCATAGAGCCTGCGGCACGTACTAGGAGCGGATCGTCAAATAAATCACGTAAACGTTTTAGTGCATTACTCATTGCAGGTTGGGTTAATGCTAATTTATTTGCCGCTTTCGAGACATTTCGCTCATCTATCAGTACATTTAAGTACACAAGCAAGTTGAGATCGACATTTCTTATATTCATTTGATCAATCTTATTCATTCGCTGTATTAATTATCTAAATTAAAGCGTGCTTGCTAAGGTGTGTAAACCACTAAATAGACATAGTCATCATAAGTGATAGAAATATGCTAGAGCTAAAAACAGCAAATACGTTATCGACTCAAACTAACAACGCAATTGAGCAAGTCATTGCGACCAAATTAGCGCGTGCCGTATTCGCAGGCTTTGAAGCGATGTTTGCTGAGTTTTTAAATATTACCTTAGGTGCACAAAGTCGTTTTGAGCAACGGCAATGGCAAAGTGTACAATCGGCAATGCGTGAGCGTTTACAAGTATATGAAAGGCAAGTTAAAAATGTTAGTGAAGCGGTGCGAGTCATTGCATTTAAAGAGCTCAACGATCCGCGACTGTGGCAGCAGGCAAAGCATATTTATGGCCAAATGGTGCAAGATCATGAAAACCAACCGATTGCGCATACATTTTTTAATTCAACTTTTGGCTCGATTTGGGATGATAAAAAAATTCGCACCGTGCACTTATTTGTTTTAAAAGCCAAATACCGCGCTAAATCTCGGCCATTTGATAATTTAGTAAGTCGTATTTCATTGCAAAATGGCTTTAGCCAGGCGGTGGAGCAACTTATTTATCGACAAGCTTTTCGGGTTGGATTTACAGATTTAGCTCATGATGTTGATATTTTGCAGCGTACTTTGGCGTTAGGTGCGCAGCAGCAATGTCGTCAAGTGTATGAGCTGATGAATTTAAACGATGGCTATATTGAATACGCTAATTCACTGTTTTTTAGAAATAAAGCCTGCTACTTAATAGGTCGTTGTATCGCTAAAAATGGCGATAACATGCCCTTTGCTGTCGCTATTTTACATACCCAAAGCGGTTTAAAGCTTGATGCGGTGATGATGGGTGCAGATCAACTGAGTTTATTATTCGGCTTTGCTCGCACCTACTTTATGGTTGATACCGACCAACCCGCGCGCTATGTAGATTACTTATCAGTACTAATGCCACATAAGCAACGATTTGAATTATTCAATGCCATTGGCTTTATTAAACATGCCAAAACCGAGTTTTATCGCTATAAGGTCGACACCACCAACAATAGTCCCATAGATGATAAGTACATTATTGCCCCCGGCACGCCAGGCATGGTAATGCTAGTATTTACCACTGCTGGCTCAGATTATGTTTATAAGGTAATAAAAGATAAATTTAGCGCGCCTAAAACATCAACCAAAGCACAGGTGATGGCAAAATACGACTTTGTAAAACAAGCGGATAGAGTCGGCCGTTTAGTCGACACCCATGAATTTCGTTATTTAGCATTTGATTTAAATCGTTTTAGCGATGAATTGCTTACCCATATGCGAGCGAGTATCGGCTCAAGCATGGCTATTGCAAATAAAGCATTAGTGCTTAAGCATGTATACGTTGAGCGCAAAATGACACCACTTAATTTATACATCAATCAATGTGACGATAAACAACTGAATAATGTAATGCTTGATTACGGCAAGGCGATTAAAGAGTTAGCCGGGGCTAATATTTTCCCCGGTGATATGTTGATGAAAAACTTTGGTGTGACCCGTTGGGGGCGCGTGGTATTTTATGATTATGATGAAATTTGCCCATTAACTGATTGTAACTTTAGAGACTTACCGAGCAGTGAAAATAGTTTTGATGAACTAAGCAGCGAAAGCTATTTTGATGTTGCCGAAAATGATGTATTCCCGAGTCAGTTTAAAGTGTTTTTTAGTGCTGATCAGCAAGCATTTAGTCATTTTTGCCAGCAACATCAAGACTTATTTAGTCCTGATTTTTGGCTGCAGTGCCAAGCTGATATCAATGCTGGGCAATTGGCTGATGTGTATCCATACAAACAAAGTTGGCGATTTCAGCCGGGGGTTATTACCCATAAGTCTGATTAATTTTTGGTGTGTAAAAAGGTAAGCTTACATAAAATAAAAACCAAGGAAAACCATGAAATCTTTATTATTAGCAAGTTTATTTATCACCTCACCGCTGGTTATAGCTAACCCGCTATTAGGCAGTTGGGAGTTTGTGGAAGGGAAATATGCAGTTGAACAAGGTTATGTGACTGCCAAAGCACCAGAGCTGACCTCAGTTAAACTAATAACCGCCACTCATTTTAATTACATCACCCAAAAAAATGGCCAGTTTCATTATGCAGGTGGCGGGCAGTACACCTTAAAAAACCAACAATTTGTAGAGACTTTTGCTTACGGTAATATTGAATCGTTGCTTGGCAAAACCATGGCTTTTGATTACAAAATTGAAGGAGATTTGTGGCATCATTCTTTGACAGAAAATGGTAAGTTAGTCGAGGCCGAAGTGTGGCGCAAAATCGATTAACTCATCAATTTAGGAGCTGCAATGCAATTTATTTCTCATCAAGATCAGCATTTAACATTAAGCGACACCGCTAAACCGCAATTAAAAACTAATGAAGTGTTAATTAAAGTTGCTGCTATCGGCGTGAACCGCGCTGATTGTATGCAACGTCAAGGTAAGTATCCAGCGCCACAGGGCGACAGCCCCATTTTAGGGCTTGAATGCGCAGGCACAGTGATTGAGCTTGGCACCGAGGTTGATCAAAGTTGGCTTAATAAAGCGGTATTTACTTTGTGTGCAGGCGGTGCATATAGCGAATATGTGGCGGTCGATGCAGCACAATTAATGGCTTTACCAAGTGATTTAACTATGGCGCAAGGTGCAGCGATCAGCGAAGTATATTTAACCGCGTTTGGTGCGTTATTTCAAGTTGGTAAGTTACAAGCAGGGCAAACAGCACTGATCCATGCTGGCGCAAGTGGCGTAGGTGGGGCTGCTATTCAAATGGCTAAACGTATTGGGGCAACGGTTGTTATTACCGCAGGTAGCGATGAAAAGTGCGAACATGCCAAAGCGCTTGGTGCTGATCATGTAATTAACTACAAAACCGAAGATTTTGTTGTTTACATGCAAAACCATGGTTTAACGGCGAACGTGATTGTTGATCCGGTATCTGGGCGCTATTTAAGTAAAAATGCAGCAATCGCCGCCATGGATTGCCAAATAATTATGCTGGCATTTTTAGATGGTCGCTTCGCAGAAGTAGATTTTGCACTCTTGTTACAAAAGCGTATTTCGTTTCATGGCTCAACACTGCGCAATCGCAGTCAAGCGTTTAAACGCCAACTACGCGATGAGTTTGTAGCAAAATTTTATGACGAAATAGCAAATCAACAGTTTGATTTTAATATTTATAAAACGTTGCCTTGGCAAGACGCTGGTGAGGCACACGCCATTCTTGAACGAAACGAAAATGCCGGAAAAGTTGTATTATTAGTTCAGTAGTTTAAAAACCAATATTTGCCCATATAACTATGGGCAACTATAAAGCGATTTAAGGCAAAAACATGAACCCAATTATAGCAACATTAAAAGAGCACAATGTTAGCGATGAAAAAGTACACGAACTTTTTCAAGCATTTACTCAAAACCCAATGATGGCAATGGCACTTGTGCAGCAACTCGGTATTCCACCAGAGAAGTTACAAGCACTAATGGGCTTAGTAATGACCCAGCCTCATTTAATCAAAGAAGCCGCTGATTCACTTGGTATTGGTGAAGGTGAGCTTGAAAAAGCTAAGCAGCAGTTTAAAAACCAATAACGAGTTATCAATGAGAGTACATTTAGTTACTCTCATTTGTTAAACATGCAATTATTAAGCAATGTCTATCGTGTAAGCGGCCAATAAGTTTTGCATTTTTTGTTGTTCATGTGCGGCAAACTCGATGTCCACACTTAAACGATCTCCCTGCATTTGATTGTTGCGCACATGCGCACTGATCACCACGGCACTGTTGTCGATAGGCGATAGAACATGCACAAACACGGGGCGTTTCTTAAGCGCTAAAAACCCTGAATTAACATGCACAGTAAAGCGACAACCAGTCGGTGAAATATCGATGATCAAACCTTGCAATAGATTTTCACTGCCATAACTATGCGATTTATTAATGCTAATCTTTGCTGGTATATGGGTTTGTAAACGGCTGACTTCACGCAGTTGCCGACTCTCAATATTCTTAGGGTAAGCAAGGTAAAGTAACTTTTCTGGTCGAAAAGAAATAGCTAATATAGTGGTCGAAAAAGCGACGCACTCCCCACGTTCACCTTCGACTATATAGCGTACAATTGCGCCATTGCCTTCTTTTAACACATCAGCATATTGGCTTTTTTTTGCTTGGACAGGGTACTTTAAAATTAAATACTTACCAGCTTCATAGCCAACTAAAGAGAGTTTAAATCTGACACTTAATGGGTTGGTGAACTGAATGTCGATTAATTTACCAGGCAGTAAGTCTAAGCAAAACTTAGCTTTGCTAGCTTGCGCTGGTCTGTCTTGTGTAATTTCCATATGTACGTAGTTATTATTATTTGTTTCCAAATAGTATCCATCAAAAGAACTAAAAAATCACTACGAAAAACGACTGGTATTAGTTTATTAGCCTTAATTAATAGAAGTAATACACGCCTTGTTACAAAGTTGATTGAACTGATAAATATCTGCTTTGTCTATTAAATAACATACTAACTTATGGAACAAAACTGTGAAATACCTTTATAAAATATGGAAAAATAATCGCTCGTTAATCGTATTTATCTCGCTGATGTGTGTTTTTAGAAGTGCAGTTGCTGACTGGTACGAAGTACCCACAGGTTCAATGCAGCCAACCATTGTTGAGGGCGACCGTATATTGACAGATAAAATGGCGTATGACCTACGAGTGCCTTTTACTAAAATTTCGCTGGTTAAACTAGCCGAGCCAGAGGCCGGCGATATTATTGTATTTGATTCTGTTGCGGCACAAAATCGCCTAATAAAAAGAGTAATAGGTGTACCGGGCGACACTGTTGCTTTAGTTAATAATCAACTTGTTATTAACGGTGAAAAGCTTGATTACGAAACTGTAGCTGAAACCGCCATAAACCGAGTGGAAATAGAGAATTTGCATGGCATAAAACATACTGTAAAACTCGCTAAGCAGCGCTCTTATATGCAAAATTTTGATCCACTTATCATCCCTACAGATATGTATTTAGCAATGGGGGATAACCGTGATAACAGTGCTGATTCACGAGTAATAGGCTTAGTACCAAGAGCTGAATTGCTCGGAAGAGCAAAGCGGGTGATAGTTTCACTGGATTACGATGACTATTATTTACCACGTAAAAACAGGCTTCTAAAAGAATTACAGTAATAGTAAGCGCTGTTATAGTCTGGTAAAGGATAGCACTGATAAAGAATAGTAGTGCAAAAAATAACAGCGCTAAAACTTAAAATAGCTTAGCGATTAAATTTAGCGTTGTTGACTCTCACCTAACAATAAACTGTATATAAAAATAGTGTTTATGATTTTGTCAGATATTACTGATCTCTAGCATTTTGGTGTATTGCTGCATTTATAAAAAATGAGGTGAAGTTAACTAGTTGTTTACAGGTGTTTGTTTGATAGCTAAGATAAATGCATTGTAATATATGGATATTTTTCTGTTTGTAAAAAGATAAATGTCGTAGATAAAATTGTTATACCTTCAAGGAAGCTCAGTGAAACTTTTAGTTTTGTTATTTTTATTTACTTCAATATCAACTTTTTCTTGTGATAAAAAAAGCGAAATAAAGAAAGTAGCGGCGTTTATAACTCAAGATAACTTCGCTGATTTATCAGAAATAACGGTTTATTATCCTGTTAATTATGGTGTTGCTGAGGCTGTAAGAGCTGTAATATCTCTAGGTGAAATTGATAGGGTAACCTTGTATGTTCCTACAATTATTTCTGAACCATATGCTTTTGAAAGCAATCATGAGCTAGCTGATTATAAAGTATCAACCTTTACAATTAAGACTGATGCGATAAATGAGGCTTATATTACTGTGAATTACCGAGCTCCGAAGAAAAATGATGGCTTAATCACTTTTTGTATGGGACCTTTTCGAGTCTATAAAATAAGTGAATTACCGATAAAGAAGGTATAATAAACGCATCAGAAATGACTTCAAACGCTTGGCTGGCGCTCATTCTTCGCTAATTATAGCCAAGCATTTTCCGCAATTTATGCGGGTGTTAACTTAACTAAACATGGTGCCCATATTGAGAGTTTCTGAAAGGCTGAAATATGCAGTCATCTTATCTTTTGCCAGTTGGCCACTATTTATTTGGCTGGGCACAGATCTCGTCGGTAGCTTTTGCGCACTTTCAGGGTTTATAGTTGGCTATTACTTTGCTCCAATAACTCACAGACAAACCAAAAGTACCAAGTACAGCTTTTAGGTTTGGGCATGGGCTTTCTAGCTCTGTATTTATCGAGCTTTTTAAGAAGTATATTTGAGTTAATTTCAGGTGAGCCTTTTAAGGTGTAGGTTACTACTTAATATCAGCACTAACAGGGCCTTATTTTGGTTTAATGTTTTTCGGTATACCACTTATAATTTTTTCTTTTACCAATTATATGATTTGGGTATGGTCATCCAAACGTTAAGTTAACCGGGTAGCCGCAGGTCGCTAACCTCAGCACCCACAATTTTATGTGCTGGAAAAACAATTTGTTCTGGCAATTAAAAAAGCCGTTGTTTAAAACAACGGCTTTTTAGTGTTAACTAGTTAAAGTCGAATTACATTACACGCATACCTGGCTCTGAGCCGTCGTCTGGGTTCAAAATATAGATTTCTTTTCCACCAGGGCCTGCTGCCAGTACCATGCCTTCTGACATGCCAAAGCGCATCTTGCGTGGCTTCAGGTTGGCAACCATAACCGTAAGTTTGCCTTCAATGTCTTCAGGGGCGTAGGCTGATTTAATACCTGCAAATACTTGGCGTGTTTCGCCGCCTAAGTCGAGCGTTAGTTTAAGTAGTTTATCAGCGCCTTCAACGTGCTCTGCTTTGGCTATTTTAGCTACACGTAAATCTACTTTGGCAAAATCGTCAAATTCGATTTCAGCTGCAATAGGCTCTTTTGCCAAAGGGCTGTTTGGATCGATTTTGTCTTTTGCAGCGAGTAAGCTTTCTTTTGATTCTTCGACCATTTTATTTACTTTATCCATTTCTACACGTTGCATTAACGGTTTAAATTTATTGATAGGGTGGCTAACAAGCGCAGTTTGCGCGCCTTGCCAAGATAGATCATCATTTAAGAAGTCTTCTACGTTTGCCGCCATACCCGGTAATACCGGTTTTAAGTAAGTCATTAACACGCGGAATAAGTTAAGCCCAAGCGAACACACTTGGTGAGCTTGTTCTTGTTTCGTTTCGTCTTTGATCAATACCCATGGTGCTGCGGTATCAATAAATTGGTTTGCTTTATCAGCAAGCGCCATTATTTCACGAATAGCACGGCTATAATCACGGTTTTCATAGTGCTGAGCAACGGTATCGGTAGCTGCTTGGAATTCAGCTAATAATTGCGGCTCCATGACAGTGTCACTTAATTTACCGTCAAACTTTTTAGTAATAAAACCGGCGCAACGGCTGGCAATGTTAACCACTTTACCAACTAAGTCTGAATTTACACGTAGTGCAAAGTCTTCTAAGTTTAAGTCAAGATCGGTGATGCCGCTGTTAAGTTTAGCAGCGTAGTAATAACGTAAAAACTCAGGGTCGAGGTTTTCTAAATATGTACGCGCTTTAATAAACGTGCCTTTCGATTTAGACATTTTAGCGCCATTAACCGTTACAAAACCATGCGCGAATACATTGGTTGGCTTTCTGAATTTTGCGCCTTCAAGCATTGCTGGCCAAAATAAGCTGTGGAAGTAGATAATATCTTTACCGATAAAGTGGTAAAGCTCAGCGTCAGAACCTTCTTGCCAAAATGCATCAAAGTCGATGCCTTGTTTGTCGCATAAGTTTTTAAAGCTGGCCATGTAACCAATTGGCGCATCAAGCCAGACATAAAAATATTTACCAGGCGCACCAGGGATTTCAAAGCCAAAGTAGGGCGCATCGCGGCTGATATCCCATTGTTGCAGGCCATCGGCAAACCATTCGTCTAGTTTGTTGGCCATTTCTTGCTGAATAGTGCCGGAGTGAAGCCACTCTTTTAACATGCCTTCAAATGCTGGCAGGTCAAAAAAGTAATGCTCAGAGTCTTTAAGTACTGGCTCAGCACCTGACATCACAGAGCGCGGATTGATAAGCTCTGTTGGGCTATATGTTGCGCCACATGCGTCACAGCTGTCGCCATTTTGGTCTTCAGACTTACAGGTTGGGCACGTACCAGTTACAAAGCGATCGGGTAAGAAAATGCCTTTTTCAGGATCAAATAACTGTGAAATAGTATGCTTTTTGATATGACCGGCATCGTTTAAGCGATTATAAATAAGCTCGCTGAACTCTTTGTTTTCTTGGCTGTGGGTGCTGTGGTAGTTATCAAATTTAATATTGAAGTCTGCAAAGTCACGTTGACGTTCAATGCTGACATTTTTTACCATTTCTTCCGGCGTGATCCCTTGCTTTTGTGCATTGAGCATAATTGGCGTGCCATGGGCATCGTCGGCGCAAACATAATAAGCTTCGTGGCCTTGTAGTTTTTGAAAACGTGACCAGATATCAGTCTGAATATATTCCAATAAATGGCCTAAATGTGTTGGGCCGTTGGCATAAGGTAATGCACTGGTAATGAGGATCTTTCGCTGTGCCATAATCATTCCGAATTGACGGTTCCTGTTAAGGAACGGATGAAAATCATAATATTATCAGCAAACCTAAAGGAAACACCTTCGTGGTTGGCCGATTTTCATTAATTGACTGGTGTTAATGCCCTGAATGTTACATAATTCCGAGGCAATTTTCATCAAAGAAACACTATTTTATTGTTATGTTTGGATTGTCGAAACTATTCTCCTCTAAATCGGTGCAAAAACAACCGATTATTACTGCCTTAGCAGGGTATCGCAGTGCCGCTTTTGCTGTCGGCATTGATGAAAAATTCATTAAAAGCATTGAATCAAAAAATGATAAATCAATATTGCTTCATTTAACGCTGCCATTTGCTGCGTTATCTGAAATGCCAAAGGTAGCAGCGTTTGTAAGCCAACAACTTAATCAAGCAGTGACAATTAACGCAAGCATTGAGCTGACTGAAGCATGTAAGTTCAAAGCGATAAAACATATTGTGTTGATTGCATCAGGCAAAGGTGGTGTGGGTAAATCAACCACCGCGGTAAATTTAGCGGGCGCACTCAAAGCTGAAGGCGCGAAAGTGGGGATTTTAGATGCGGATATTTATGGCCCGTCTATTCCAATGTTGCTAGGCCTTGAAGGAGCAACACCCACGGCTAAAAATGACAAGCAATTGCTACCATTTGACGCTAATGGCATCAAAGCACAATCAATTGGCTTTTTAGTGCCTAGTGATGATGCCACAGTTTGGCGTGGACCGATGGCGTCGGGCGCATTAACGCAACTGTTAAATGAAACTGCATGGGGTGAACTTGATTACCTGATTGTAGATATGCCACCAGGAACTGGGGATATTCAACTTACTATGAGTCAGAAAGTACCTGCCAGTGGCACGGTGATTGTGACGACTCCGCAAGATTTAGCACTTGCTGATGCGCAAAAAGGCATTGCCATGTTTAATAAAGTGAATGTGCCAGTATTGGGCTTGATTGAAAATATGAGTCATTTTTTATGCTCACATTGCGGCAAACCAAATCATGTGTTTGGCAAGGATGGCGCAATAAAATTAGCTCAGCGTCATGGTGTGCCTGTGTTGTCGCAAATTCCTTTGGCGATTGATATTCGCGAATACTCAGAGCAAGGCAAATTAATTGCGATGGATAACCAGGCTGCGGTGAGTGAAACATATGCTGATGCTGCGCGGCTGATTGCCAGTATGCTTTACTATCAACAACCCCATCATAATTCAGTCGAAATTGTGATTACGGATGATTAATTAATGAGATTATCAGATACCCATATTAAAGAATATATTGCCCAACAGCGTATTATTATTGAGCCAAGTCCGACCGATGAAATGATTTCTGGGGTAACGGCAGATTTACGTTTAGGTAATAAGTTTCGTGTATTTCAAGATCATACAGCAGCTTATGTTGATTTAAGTGGTCCAAAAGATCAGCTTAATAAAGCAATGGAATCAATAATGAGCGATGAAATCGTGTTAAAAGAGGGCGATGCATTCTTTTTACACCCAGGTGAATTAGCCCTTGCGATGACCTATGAAAAAGTCACGTTGCCGGCAGATATCGTTGGCTGGCTTGACGGCCGTTCATCTTTGGCACGTCTAGGTTTAATGGTGCATGTAACGGCCCATCGGATTGATCCCGGTTGGTCTGGTAATATCGTGTTAGAGTTTTATAACTCCGGTAAATTGCCGTTGGCATTACGACCAATGATGAAAATCGGCGCTATGAGCTTTGAGACCATGTCAGGCCCTGCTGAAAATCCGTACAACACGCGTAAAGATGCTAAATATAAAGATCAAACCAGCGCAGTTGCAAGTCGTATTAGTGATGATAGTAACTAATTAAAATATAGCTTTAAAATAAAGGCTTATCATTTGATAGGCCTTTTATTACTTAAGAATATAATCACTCGATTTAATTACCATACACTCTGCTTAAGCATTTTACTGACATATTATTCCCAAGTTTAGGTTATTTACTGGCAATTTCACTTAATACCTCCATACTTTAATTATAGTTTTATAATGTACTATTTATATAATGCACATGGAGTGACAGTGGATCAGGCAAGCATATTAGCGCGAACATATTGTATAAAGATTTTGTTAATATTGTTTAGCATCACTGCTACAACGCCTTTGCTGGCTGATGAAGTGATTTCCAGTGGCTGGATAGTGCCAGCAAATACGCCTTTTCAAACTACCAAACCTTTACTAGAACAAGTTGTCGCTACAGACTCAAAAACAGATTTATCACATGTTCGTATCAAGGCAGAGCAAGGCTATTGGTTTATTATTGATTTGGATAAACAGTCGCAATCAAAGATTGAGGTAATTTATGCAGATAACTCCCATTTAGCACAGCTTGATTTTTATACTCTTGATGAGAATTTCAACCCGTTAGCTGAAGTAAATAATGATGCATACCGTTACGTTAATAAGGTACTGCCACATGCAATTTTGCCTACAGAAGAAGATACTCGCTGGGCTGTAGTCTATGTTCGTCACAGTGAAGATGAATGGCTCAGTGTTGGGCTTTCTACAGGTACGCATTTTGCTAAGTTGACCAACACTAAACTGCGAAATTTCTTTTTAATTACCGGGCTATTACTGCTGTGTCTTGCCGTTGTTGGCACTGTATATGGTTTATCTCATCAAGCAAAATCGCTTTATTTACTTGCTTACCTAGTGTGTGTATTAAGTGAGTTTTTAATAGCAAAAGGGGTGTTGAATTACTTTAATATTGAATTTGCGTCTTTATGGTACACAAAGTTACAGTTTTCATTTCAAGTTGTAGCCTTAGGGGTGATCAACTTTTACTTTATTCATTATTTACAGTCGCAAAATCTTTTAAACGCTCGACAAGATAAGTTAACATTTTATATAAGCTTATTTTGTGTTGCAGCACTATTTAGCTGCTTTATGAAGCAATCAGTGCAGTTTGCTGTAGTGACCGTGTGTTTGGGTTCTATGTTGGTGGTGCTGAGTTATTTATTTTTTTATTGGCTTAGTAATACCAAAAAAGCGATGCAATTTAAGTTTGTACTGATCTGGTTTGCAGTGGTTTTACAAACTTTATGTTGGCAAGCAACGCTGGTGGCAGGTGCACAGATACAGCAATTTAACGATGTGTTACTGGTGGTAAATGTGATTGCTGCTGTGATGGCGTTACTTATTCATGAGCGTAAGTGTGTTAAGCAATATAGTTACAGTCTTACTCATGACGACGATACAAAACTACCCAATAAACAGTTACTAATTAAGCGCCTTGATAGCGAGGTGAAATTAGCAATCGAACATTCTTTATTGTTATTTAGGCCTGCTGTACTGATTAATGCTCGAGCAAATTTTGGCTATGAACATGTAAATGAGCAGATAAAATTAACCATGGGCAAATTAGCGCAGCAATTAGCCTCAATGAATGTATTGTGTGTTGAAGCTAACCATCAGCATAGTCGTTGTATTGCCAGGTTAGATGACAGTACTTATGGGGTCGTGATAATCGGCAAGCTAGAGTTAAGCCAAATAGAACAGTTTGTATGTGTGATTAATAGTGTCTTTGCTGAGGGTCTCACTCATAAACGTATTCACTTAATTGATAAAGTTGAAATCGGTGTAGCAAATTATCCTCTACATGCCAGTACATCATTACAACTAGTCCAGCGAGGGCTGCAAGCACTGGCGGTTAAACCCCTTCATGGTGAACGCTGGCATATGTTTAATATAGAGAATGTGACGTTATCGCAACGGCGCATTGCGATTGCATCAGCTTTAAAAGAAGCCATTGAATGCGATCAGCTTAGTTTGTTTTTTCAACCGCAGATATATCTAAACACCGGTAAAGTGCACGGCGCGGAAGCTTTATTACGTTGGGAGCATCCACAATTGGGTAATGTTCCCCCTGATTTATTTATCCCTATTGCTGAATCATCAGGGATAATTTCAGATTTAACCGAATGGGTTATTACGCAAGCACTGCAATATCAAAAGAAAATGATTGGATTATTGCCTGAGCATATTGTATCTATCAATATTTCGGCTAAAGATTTGCTGCGTAAAGATTTACCAGTGTTATTTATAACGTTGTTGAATGAGCATCAACTCAACCCGGCTAATGTAATGTTAGAACTAACGGAATCGGCAACACTCTTTGAGGGGGTTGATATAAAAAATGCCCTGAATGATTACCGTTTAATTGGCGTTAAAATAGCAATTGATGACTTTGGCACGGGGTATTCATCACTCGCGTATTTGAGCAAAATGGGCTTTGATGAAATAAAAATAGATAAGCAATTTGTAATGAATATTGAATACTCTAAAAATGATCAAACAATTTGTCGTGCTACCTGTGATATTGCCAAATCACTGGGTTCATACGTAGTGGCCGAAGGGATAGAAGATAGCCAAAGTATGGCTAAATTACAAAGCTATGGCTGTGAAGTTGGTCAGGGATACTTTTTTTCACGACCATTACCGTTTGACGATTACATGCAGTGGCTTGAAGAAAATCTTGAAACCACCACTGTATTTGTTAATGATCTTGAAAAAGTCGTTGACCTAATTGGGAAAAATAATTATTAAGTGCGTGATTACAAATTTTCAAGCTATCGTGTTTAGGATAAATAAGTGCTGAGTTATTGAGCCCAGAGACTAAAAAGTGATTAACGATCTGCTCATTACAAGCAATACATGCTTCAAAACTACGCGCAGCTAGCTCTTCAGGCATACTCATATAAAACTGCTGCTGTTGTTTATCAAATTCTATACAGTCTAAAACATATTGATTAGCGTGTTGACCGGTTGGTTCTAGAAATACTCCTTGGTAAAACTTATTTAATGCTAAGTTTAGTGGGTGACTTTGCTCAATCGTGTGCTCCAGCCAAAGTTTAGAGGCAAAATGCTGTGGCGAATGCTGGGGAAATATGTGCTTAGTTATGTGATGATCAAACGCATGAAACCATTCATGCGCCAGCGCGCCACCACCTGCATTTTTTGCCAGCGCAAGAGTTCGAGTACGGCTATTATAATGTGCTTGGACGTGTTGTTGACCGCCATGGCCAAAAGCAAAATTGAGTTTCCCCCTCAGGCCAATGGTCTTTGGCGGCACTTGCAGTATTTGCGCTAAATCGGCTAGTGCGTCGTAAATTAAATTAGCACTAATAAAGCGCTCTTCTTTGGTGACCCATTTACCCACCACCATAGTACGAAAACCAAATGTATCGCGGATATCACTAAAGTCAACTTGGTCATCAAATCGATAATCCGGTCCCTGGCGGTAAAACCCGCGCTTTAAGCGATTATTGGCACTCATTTGGCTTGATAACGTGCTTTAACATGCTCAGGCATAAACTGGGTTTGTTTGCTGTTGAGTGCTTCCAGTGCGTGATACAGAGGTTCAGGGTTAATATGCTCAATCAAGGCTAAACTATGTGCAACCGCTTCTAATGTGGAGAGGCTATCTGCACGGGGAGCTTTGCGAATACGATATCGGTTTTGTGGGATCGTCGTAAAGCTGACCTTTTTAAAAGCCGCAAGGGCTGGGGTAAGTTGCATGATCTTAAATGCTTTTTTCCAGGTGCCATCGATTACAATTAGATGACTTAACCGGCTTTTAAATTGTTGTGCTGCGGTACTTTCATCATCCAGTAGGATGGCATTATCATCTGGGTAGAGTAAGGCTGTTGTGGCAACGGGTAGTGTGCTTAGTTGTGCAAAATCAGCCTGCGTTTCTCCTACCATGATGTCGTATTGCGTTAGGCACAGTGTGAGTAAACGGGCGGTGTTTTTAGTGATTTTTACTTCGCTAGGATGCTGCAAAATTATAACTTTGAGTTTATTTTCCAGTACCGACAAATCTTCACAAAGGCACGTTTGTAGACTAAGTTTACAATTAACACACAATGAACGGGACATAAAATAATCTTGTTTAATAGCAATAAGTTGAAAAACCCGCTAATTATACGCTTAATGAGACAATTAGTTGGTTTTTTTTCTATAGAACGATAAAGTATAAAAATAGTATAAGTTACTGGTTTAGTGTTGCTAAATACAAAAGGATGAATAATGAATACAATAGTCATTGATGAAAGCGCATTGGAAAGTATGGAATCGTTATTAGGCGAGCAATTTAGCGATACGCTGACTTTTTGTTGTGCTGAATTTGAACGATTAGGCTCTGAAGTATTGGCTACAATACATAGTGATATCCAAGTCGCAAGTCGCCATGCTCATAGTTTAAAATCAAATGCCGCGCAGTTTGGTGCCAGCAGTCTATCTCAGGTGGCCAGAGAAATTGAACAAAGCTTAAATAATAATGATGTTTCTCAGGCGCTTGCGGCAGCTCAGCAGCTTGACAACCAAGTTGCCGGTTCAGCAGCTAAGTTAACTGATTGGTTACAAAGCCGTTAGTTAGCTATACCCAGACGTGAATTTATTTCAGTTTTGAAGTATTAAATCCACTGGTATTTAGCCCCTTTACTAGGTTAATCTAGCTGTTCCACTAGTAGAGGTAAAAATGTCAGAAATTAAAAAGAGTCATAAATTACAAGGCGTTTGTTATGACATTCGTGGGCCGGTGTTAGTTCAGGCTCGCAAAATGGAAGATGAAGGCCAAAAAGTTTTAAAATTGAATATTGGTAATCCTGCGGCATTTGGGTTTGATATGCCTGAAGATATGCACCGCGATATTATTCGTAACTTGTATTCAGCCCAAGGCTACTGTGACTCCAAAGGCCTCTACTCAGCCCGTGTGGCTATTTATCAGCACTACCAACAACGTGGTTTATATAACCTAGACGTCGATAATATTTATATTGGTAATGGGGTCAGTGAATTAATTCAAATGACGACCCAAGCCTTGCTGAATAATGATGATGAGGTGTTGATCCCAGCACCTGATTATCCATTGTGGACCGCTTCAGTCAAACTTGCGGGTGGTAATCCAGTCCATTACCTATGTGATGAAGAGCAAGATTGGTTCCCTGATATTGCTGATATTCGAAGTAAAATCACGTCAAAAACTAAAGCATTAGTGCTGATCAACCCTAATAATCCGACGGGTGCAGTATACGACGACGCACTTTTACAGCAGTTAATTGATATTGCACGTGAACATAAATTACTGTTATTGAGTGATGAAATCTACGAGAAGATTTTATACGATGGGATCACGCACAGCTCCATTGGTGCACTGTGTGATGATGTGCCGATAATTACTTTTAATGGCTTAGCAAAAACCTATCGCGCAGCGGGTTTGCGTATGGGGTGGATGGTATTAAGTGGCCGTACTGCATTGATGGATGATTTACGTAAAGGTTTAGATATCTTAGCCTCTATGCGTTTATGTGCCAATGTGCCGGCACAATATGCGATCCAGCAAGCATTAGGTGGCGTACAGTCGATTGATGATTTAATAAATCCCGGTGGGCGTTTATACGAACAACGTGATATTGCATGGCGTGGTTTAAATGCGATAGAAGGTATTTCGTGTGCAAAACCAAAAGGAGCATTGTACGCATTTGCCAAAGTAGATACTGAGCGTTTTAATATCAAAAATGATGAAAAAATGATTTTAGATTTACTCAAAGCAGAAAAGATCTTACTGGTTCACGGAAGAGCATTTAACTGGCCAAATCCAGATCATTTCAGATTGGTATTTTTACCTAACAAAGATGATTTAACGACTGCTATGAGTAAGATGCAACGCTTTTTCAGCGATTACAGACAAAGCTAACGTAGTAATAAAGTTATAAATACTAAAAAGCGAGCATTAATACTGCTCGCTTTTTAGTTTAATGTAATAGCTTAATAGGCTTTATCAACGCGGACAGTATTATCTGATAAATATACTAAGCGCACGCTGTCGCCAGTTCTAAATATCATTTGATTGTCTTTGTCTTGTACCACCATAAATTGTTCACCGTTTTCAACTTTGATCATTAACTCGACTAAGTGGTATTGATTATAATGGCTGCTTTGTTGCCTGTTGTTCGCCACACTGCCACCGATGACTGAGCCTAGAATAGTCGCTGCGGTGCGACCACTGCCGCCGCCAAATTGGTTACCAATAACGCCACCAAGTAATGCACCGCCAAAGGTTTTCCAGCCACTATTTTTGTCTTGAACAAGTTCTTGCTCGGTAATATTACGTACAGATTGAACACTGCCAAATAGTACTTGCTGGACAGGAACGGCTTTATTGCGTTCGTATGCGGCAAAGCTTGGATTACTGATGAGCAGGGCTGTACACAGCCCAAGTATGAGTTTATTCATCATTTACCTCCTCAGCTGAATTACCAGCCAAAGGTTGATTTTTCGCGGGTTTTACGAATTTCTGTTTCGTCCGCCCATTCTACTAAGCCACTTTTTAAATCCATTAAGCGCATTGTGAATTTATAGTATACGTCGGCTTTATCAGCATTCGATTTTACGATGCTCGACAGGTTGCCATAAAGCATATACTGCGCGCCAACTTGTTGGCCAAATGCAATCGCTTTAGTTGGGTCTACTAGGGCATCATCATTTTGAAAGTTCAATTGTTCTCGAGCGGCTTCTACGCGACCCATATCAACAAAACGAAATTTACCACTGCGCAATAATTGTGTTGAAATTGAATCGGTAATTGATTCAGTATCAATGTGTTCACTGGTTTTGTTTTTTATACGTTCAACAAATACGATTGGTCGAGTATTAGCTGTTAATGTGCCGACCACAGGTGATGCCAACAGTGAATCCGTCATTTGGCTGGCGACTTTTTGTAAGTCAGTTGAACCGAAGTTAATATCAGTTGTTTCTACAGCTTGTGCGTCTCCGTAGCTGACTACGGCTTTATTGGCACAGCCACTGAGGGCAAGCGCACTCAAACCTAACAACGCAAAACCCGAGAGTGTTTTAAGCGTTGGTTTTTTAGTTGTGTTTACTGTATTCATAATGGTGTCCTTTAATCTTTAAATTCTTGTGCTTGTGTCGATACTTCGCGTACCGCTAATGAAAATGTAACCGCATCAGATGTAGGTGCAAGGCCAGGCAGTTGCACGTTAGCAAAACCGAATAAAGTCAATGATTGCCAAGGAGAATGATTGCCTTTGATCACAAAACCATCGCCGTCATACCAGGTAAATTGATACTGTAAATATTGTGATTTTTTATACTGACTCGAAAGTGTGACAACAACATCAGTTAATTGATTCGTTTGGCGAGTCTTTACATCACTAATGGCCAGCTTTTTACCTAGTGCAGGATTATCGACTTTTAGCTGTTGTTGGTATTGCGCTGAAGCTTGTTCAACACTTATACCTGATGTAGTCGGTCTACTGGTACAGGCAGCAAGTAGACAGACCGTTAATAATGGCACTAAATATTTCATGATAGCTCCTAAAGTTGCACTACATGGGAATTAAAATAGTTGTTAATAGAGGTTAGATAAATCAAGGTTAACCCTTGCTTACTAACCGTAAAGTTTATGTCTTTCTGATTGGCAAGTTTTAAAACATGGTCTCCTGCTGTTAACTGGGTGCGCGCAACACTTATTTGATTAGGTAAAGTTAACCAACTGCGGGTATCTGCTTGCTCAGAGGCTAGGTTGTATAGATTAGCGAGTATATTACCCACATCGCCGCCACTTCTAGCCAGCTCTGCCCGTACTTTTTCTTTAGCGACTAACCGCAGTATTTGCCTCGATACTCTTGCCGGTGTTTGCTCTTCAAGTGTTTTAGCCGCTAACGCTTCTATTCTTACCAATGGACTCAAAGGTAAAATCTGTGTTCCGATACTAATATCACTAACCGCTGGTATATAAGCTCTATCTTTATAAACGGGCATCGCTAAGCTATAAAAACGGGCATCACCACCGGATGTATAAATAGGCAGACGCAACACAAATTCATCTTTTTCTGGCACTAAACCTTGTTCGATCAAGACCACAACGTCACCGCTGTTGGCGACTTGTTTTGGTAATTCAGCAAAGCGTTTTTTATACTCGGAAAAATCTTGATCAAACCCTTGCTGTTTTGCTAATTGCAGCACAACCTGCTGCAAATAGGTATTTTCAGGATTGATCTCTAGTGCCTTTTTATAATCAATATAGGCATCATCGTATTGCTTATTACTTTGATAGAGCAAACCTGACAGATAAAATGTAAACGCATTTTGATAGCCATTTTTTACGTTTTTGATCACCTCATCCATACTTGGGTAATGTTTTTGTGCTGCTTTTACGCTAGCATCTATGTCGTCTTGATTAGCCGTTAACGCATCTGTTTGTACTTTATTTGCACGGCGAACTTCGACTAATGCGCCTTCAATATTATGTTGATATATATAATTAAGTGCTTGGTAACTGTGCAGCATACTCATTTCATAAGCCGCTGGCGTATAGCTAATGACTGAATCATTGGTAAAAAGGGCGTTACTTTGTTCAAGCCCTGAGCTTACTTGTATTTTTGCTGCTTGGCGTTTTATTTCCATTTGCTGATATACCGCTTCGTACTGTGGTTTTGCAGCCTCATTTTGATTATTTAAATTGCTTAAACGGGCCTGCTCTAATTGATTGAGCAAGTAGTTACTATGTGACTGCCCATTAGTCGGCAAAAGCTGTTGGGCTTGGTCGATATTATTGGTCTTAATAGCTTGGCGTACAGGCGTCATTTGGGTAGCGTAATCTGAAAACAGATCACTAAACCCAATGGTGCTGCATCCACTTAGCATGACACAAAAGCCAAAAATAACACTGCGTTGCACATGGCACTCCTTTTATAAGCGTTAATACAGATTAGCATAATCTAATCCAGAGAAGATGTTAAACAATGTAAAAAAGCGTAGCAATCACCGTGTTTATAAGAAATAGTTACGCGATCATTGGTCACTGAGTTGTTGCACGATACATTCGAATGATCAAAACAATAGGTAAGCTTTGCGCTATTATGGCAATCCTGTATAAATAGATACTTCAGGCAAACAGGTAGCTGATTTTCTTATTATGTTGATTAATTAATGGATCGAGTGGTTGCCGACTACTAAACGATAGAATAACTCACCTCATAGGGTTTAATGCTTAGCAAGATTAAAACTAAGGATCACTTTGAAAGCAACACTGTTTACGGTACTCGCCCTAGTGGCATTTGCAGCTAATTCTCTTTTATGTCGTATGGCATTAGCACAAAATTACATTGATCCATGGAATTTTACAGCTTTGCGGCTATTCAGTGGCGCATTGTGTTTAGGATTTATTTTCCTTATACAAGCAACACCAACAGAGTCTGTAGCTAGGGAAGATAACAATCTTAATAATGCAGAGCATGAACGTGGTAGTTGGCGCAGCAGTGTTAGCTTACTGGTTTATGCGTTATGTTTTTCAATTGCCTATGTAGAATTGGACACTGGAACTGGCGCGTTGATTTTATTTTCTGCTGTTCAATTGACTATGATTGGCTGGGGGATTTTCAACAAGGAGCGACTCACGACTGTACAGTGGTGTGCATTTATTATCGCTGTCATTGGTTTTGTGTATTTAATGCTGCCATCGGCAACGATGCCGTCAATGAGCCCAGCATTATTAATGACGATTAGCGGTATTGCGTGGGGGATATACAGTATTCGCGGAAAAGTGTGTCTATCCCCACTGAAAACCACAACGTTTAATTTTGTGCGTAGTTTATTTGCATTACCGATATTGTTGATCGTGGGTTTTGGTTATTTAACGGGGATCAGTTGGCAGGGGATCGCGCTTGCATGTGCATCTGGTGCTCTTGCGTCGGGTATTGGCTATAGTGTTTGGTATGTTGCCGTACCCTTATTAAAAAGCAGTCAAGCCGCAGTGGTTCAGCTGTGTGTGCCAGTGATAGCTGCACTGGCAGGGATGTTATTTTTAGCGGAAGAACTAAGCATTCAGTTTGTTATTGCCAGCGCCGTTATTCTTGGCGCTGTGCTGGTTTTTTTACTGGCTAAACAACCGCAGAGCTGACATTCAGCACGTAACGCTGATACAGTTGCGGCAAATTCGCCAAAATAGCAGCTTTGCCGGCAAGCTGACTGTTATTTATAGTATCAGCTAATACGGTTAAACTCTGATGTTGTAGTAAAATGTCAGATTGCACTATGTGGCTAATATGCCAAGGTTCAGGCGCAACGCCGCCTAAATCATGTTGATAAGGGCGATAAAAGCCATACTTTTCTAAATGACTATCAAGCCACTTGGTCAGCGCTGCAAAAGGGCCATTGTCTTGGTATTCGTGCGGCTCTAACTGCAGCTGATAGTCATCAGAAACACTGGCTTGGTCAAAAATATCAAGATCAGTACCAAAGTGATGGCGACTGCTTCCCGGTAGGGCTGAATAAAGCATAATGGCATGGCATTTTTCAATGTCTGTCATGGAGGCTAAATCAACGGGCTGTTGCTGCTTATTGAGCACCGGTCGATGACCATTAAATTTAGCATTCCAAATCAATGCTTGACGTTCAAAGTTACGAAAGCTTGATGCAATAGTCAGTGCAAAGCCTGCATCGCGAGCTGCATTTTGCAACTGCATAAAGTCATCAATAATGTCTTTATGCAGTTTATGATCTTGATAATCAACAAGCAGTAGCTCGTCTTTACCACAGGCACACTCAGCCAACTGCTGCGATGTGAGCTTAGCAGGGATCATGTTAAAAGTTGCTCTAGAATTTGCTCGTAAATATCAGCAAGTGCAATGAGATCATCACAATTAACGCACTCATTCACTTTATGAATGGTGTCGTTACGTGGGCCAAGTTCAATAACCTTAGCGCCGGTTTGTGCTATAAAACGTCCATCTGAAGTACCGCCAGTGGTTTCAAGTGCGGTATCTAAGCCAGTTATTGATTTGATAGCTGCAACCGTGGCATCAATAAGCGGGCCGCCTTCGGTGATAAATGGCTGACCGTTAACAATCCAACTCAGCTCGTATGCAAAATCATATTCAGCCAGAATGTCGTTAACTCGTTGCTGGAGTTGCTGATGAGTTACTTCGGTACTAAAGCGAAAATTAAATTGCACTTCAAGCTCGCCTGGGATCACATTGCCAGCTCCCGTACCGCCATTAATATTTGAAATCTGAAAACTAGTAGCAGGGAAAAATTCATTGCCGTTGTCCCATACCGTTTGACTCAACTGGGCAAGCATTGGCGCTGCAATATGAATAGGGTTTAGAGCAAGTTGCGGATAAGCCACATGACCTTGTATGCCTTTAACAGTTAAAAAGCCAGTCAGTGAGCCTCTGCGGCCATTTTTAACGACATCACCCAGTACATCACGCGATGAAGGCTCGCCAACCAAACACATATCTATTTTTTCACCTCGGGCTTCCAGCGTATCGATTACTCGCGTGGTGCCGTTGATAAAAGGGCCTTCTTCATCAGAGGTAATTAAAAAAGAAATTGAGCCTTTATGATCGGGGTGTTTAGTTACAAATCGCTCGGTTGCTACCACCATGGCAGCTAAAGAGCCTTTCATATCAGCCGCACCACGGCCATGCAACATGCCATCGGCTAGAAAGCCAGAGAAAGGCGGGTGCTGCCAGTTCTTTTCTGGTCCTGTTGGTACTACATCAGTGTGACCTGCAAAGCAAAAGTGCGGTGAGCTGTCGCCTTTTCGCGCCCATGTATTTTGGGTGTCAGTAAAAAACAGTGATTCAATATTAAAACCAAGCTGTGCCAATCGCTCATTCATTATAGTTTGGCAATCTGCATCTTCAGGGGTGACTGAGCGACGCTGTATTAAGGCTTGCGCAAGTTCGATGACGGGATGATTCATGATGCAAAAATCTCATCGTATTGCGCTGGTTTAAAACCTAAATGATAGCTGTTGTTGCGAATAAGCACTGGGCGCTTGATCATTGCCGGTTGTGCTACCAAAATTGCCAAGGCAGTGTCTTTATCAAGGTTCTGTTTTTGCTCATCTGATAATTGGCGATAGGTTGTGCCACGTTTATTGACCAGATCTTGCCAGTCGATGTGCGTTGCAAACTCAGTGATCATATCAAGGCTTATGCCGTCTTTACGGTAATCATGAAAATTAAAGTCAATGTTGTTATCGGTTAAATATTTTTTGGCTTTTTTTATAGTGTCGCAGTTACTAATGCCGTAAAGAGTCGTCATATTAATTACTTCTTAGTTAGTGTTAAAAGAGTATCTACCCCAGCTGTAACCTGAGATAAAGAATAATGTATTGGTTTAAGTTGATGCCCGTTAAGTAAAATAAGGCTGGCAAGTAAGGGGCTATTGAGATCTCTAAGATCAAAATAAGCGAGCCGTTGCCCTTTGGTTATTTTACTGCCGTTGAGTTGGGCTATATGAGTGTGTTTAATGTGTTGCTGTTGGTCTAAATATAAATTTAGAAGCACTTTTAAGCCATTGTTGGCTTGTAAAATAAATTCAGTACCGGCATTTTTTACTTGCATTAATGTACCATCAAAGGGCGCTAATATTTTATGATTGCTCAGGGCAACCATAATCCCTGGGCCAAGTGTGCCGTAGCTAAAGAAGGGTTCTGGGTGCTCACTTAATGGGGCAACTTTACCACTAAAAGGGCTACAAATTGCAATACTGTTAGCCGCTAACTGACGTTGTGGTAAATAACTAATATCCGTGTATTTCATTATGTTAATTTGGGCTCATTGAGAAACTGATAGCCATCTTTTTTTAACGCGCTGATGGCATCTTTAATACGCTGTTGTTTTACTAAAACGTAATCGGTGTCGTAGGTTGAAATAGCAAAAATAGAGATATTTGCTCTGGCTAAAACTCCAGAAATATTTGCCATTATTCCGGTTAATGAAAAACCAAGTGGACCGATCACTTCTAACGCGCGCCAATCGTGCTCAGCATCAAGGCTTTCAATGGCGAACTGGCTAGGGCAAACAATAGATAACTCATCGTTGGTTTTGGCGATAATAAACATTGATTGTTTGAATAAAGCAGCGGGGATCTCGCTATCAACATCAAGGCTATGAATGGTAAAGGCCGTACTATGCAGTTGTAACGTTTGCTTAGACATTGCTACCCCTTTTTTAATTGTGAGACTTCCCATCTGTGTATACTGATCAATAGTATAGATTATCTTACTTAAATAAAAGAGCAATGTTGTCCACAATTTCTGTGGATAAGGTTGGGAATAGGGAGGTATAACAACGCTAAGTTATTTATAATTATTATTAGCTAAAGAAATGCTCAGGGTAAAGTGATCACCACGCAATCACTTTACCCATGGTATTAAATATTTTCGGCTTGTGCCGCTTGAATGGCAGTAAGCGCAATGGTATAGACAATATCATCAACCAAAGCACCGCGGCTTAAGTCATTGACGGGTTTGCGCATACCTTGCAACATTGGGCCGATACTTATCAAATCAGCACTTCGTTGCACCGCTTTATAAGTGGTATTCCCGGTATTTAAGTCTGGAAATATAAACACCGTCGCTTTACCAGCCACTGGACTATTTGGTGCTTTTTTAAGTGCGACATTTTCCATAATCGCTGCATCATATTGTAATGGACCATCGATGATCAGATCAGGGCGCTTTTGTTGCGCTAACTTTGTTGCTAGACGGACTTTTTCTACATCAGCCCCAGTGCCTGATGTGCCGGTGCTGTAGCTTATCATCGCTACTCGTGGCTCAATGCCAAATGCGGCGGCTGAGTCTGCGGATTGAATGGCAATATCGGCTAATTGCTCAGCGGTTGGATCAGGATTAATAGCACAATCTCCGTATACCAGTACTTGATCAGGCAGCAACATAAAAAACACCGACGAGACTAATGATGACCCTGGTGCGGTTTTTATTAATTGCAGCGGCGGACGAATGGTGTTGGCAGTTGTATTTACTGCACCCGAAACCAGACCATCAACTTGACCACGCTCTAACATCATAGTGCCAAGCACAACGTTGTCTTGGAGCTGTTCAAGGGCAACCACTTCAGTCAGGCCTTTGCTTTTACGAATTTCAACCATAGGCGCAACATAGTCGTTGATCACATCATGAGGTTCGATAATGGTTACATTTTCGTTTAGCTCAACACCTTGTTGTATAGCGATACGTTCAATTTCTTCTCGATCGCCCAATAGAATGGTCTTCGCAATACCACGTTGACCGCAAATAGCGGCGGCTTTTATTGTGCGAGGCTCATTGCCTTCAGGCAACACAATAGTTTTTGCCGCTTGGCGGGCTTTATCCGTGAGTAAATAACGAAATGCTGGAGGCGACATTTTACGAGTTTTGCCGACACTTTTAGCAAGCGTATCTAACCAGTCAGAATCAATATGGCTGGCATTATGATGCTTTACTTTATCAATTCGTTGTACGTCATCGCACGGTACTTCCATATTAAAGTTATGCAGTAGCAATGAAGTACGCCAGGTGTCAGCATCTGTACTGAGGATTGGCAGGCCGGTGGCCATCGCTTGTTCGCACAAGGTCATGATCCGTGGCTCAGGTTTAAAACCACCAGTTAATAAGATAGCTCCTAATTTAGTGCCATTCATGGCTGATAAACAGGCCGCAACTAACACATCTGAACGATCGCCTGGGGTCACCAGCAGTGCGCCTGGGGTAAAATGATTTAAGATATTTGACACTGTTCTGGCACAAAATGTTACGCGGCGTAGACGACGATGAGCCATATCACCTTCGTTGATCACGTCAGCTTTTAAATACGCACATAAATCTTTAACGCGCGGCGCAACCAGCTCAAAATCCCATGGGATCGAGCCAAGTAACATAAACGGATGTTTTCTAAAAATAGGTAAAGATGCTAAGCGATTGAGCTCATTGTCAAGCTCGTCGGGTTTATGTGCTTCCACGAGATCGGCGCGTGCTCTGCCTTCATCATCCAGTGGTGCATTTACTTTATTAAAAATACAGCCTAATACGCGGGCATGGTCAACACTGCCATAATACCCGGCTGCAATTTCTAGGCGGTCTTCAATTTGATCGTTACTGTCATTACCAGGAGTGAGCACAAACACAATGTCAGCGCCGAGAGTTTGTGCTATTTCGCGGTTTACTCTACCTGCATAAGGTTGGCGGCGAGTAGGGACCATACCTTCGATAATTGCGACTACATCGTTGCCTATGGCATTTTCAAAGCGCTCAACAATTTCTTCAAGTAAATCATCACCTTTACCATCCCCGATCATTTGCTCTGCATAATTTAGTGCAAAAGGAGTAGGTGGTGTAATAGGTGAGCCTTGGGTGACAATTTGTGTTGATTTTTCAGGGCCCGTTTCACCTGAGCGAGGCTGGGCTATGGGCTTGAAAAAATTAACTTTGACCGCTTTTTGTTCTAACGCACGCACTAACCCGACTGAGACCGATGTTAAACCAACCCCAGTAGAGATAGGTACTAGCATAATTCGACGTGCCATAATTATAACTCCAGTGCAATTGAGGCGGCATCAAGAGCAATGACCCACTCTTCATTTGTTGGCATTACTACTGCTTTTGTTTTTGCATTATTACTGCTGATAACCCCTGGTGTGCCAAATCGGGCTGCAAGGTTAGCTGTACTATCGCAATCAAGGCCAAGATAGCTCAGTTGTGTTATTACTTTATCACGAATAATATCGGAGTTTTCACCAATACCACCGGTAAAAATTAACGCATCAAGGCGTTGCAATGGCACCATAAATGCGGCTATTTGTTTTGCTAAACGATAACAAAACATCTCCAGTGCTAAAATGGCTTTTTCATTTCCTGCAACAGCAGCTTCTTCTATTGTACGACAGTCATTAGAAAGTTCACTGATACCCAGTAAGCCGCTTTGTTGGTTTAATAAGTCATCAATTTGTTGTGCATCGTAGTTAAGTTGGGTGGTTAAAAAGTTAAATAAACCCGGATCAATATCTCCGCTGCGGGTGCCCATCATTAAGCCTTCTAGTGGAGTTAAGCCCATGCTGGTATCAACACTTTTGCCATTTTTAATTGCACACACAGAGCAGCCATTACCTAAGTGAGCGCTGATAAAATTACTTTGCTCAATAGGCTGGTTTAAAAGGGCTGCTGTTTGACCTGCAACATAATAATGACTGGTACCATGAAAGCCGTAACGTCTAACACCATAATCAGTATAAAGTTTATAAGGAAGGGCATATAAATAGGCAACATTGCCCATGGTTTGATGAAACGCGGTATCAAACACAGCAATTTGCGGTAGTCCCTTGAATGATGCTTGCGCTGCAGCAATGCCTAATAAATTAGCGTGCCCATGTAATGGCGCAAGAGTAGCGGCTTGGGTGATTCCTTTAATTACATCGTCGTCAATCAGTACCGATTTAGTAAAGTGCTCGCCGCCGTGAACCACGCGATGACCTACTGCAATAAGGTTTTCAGCTAAATGGTATTCGTTGATAAGGCTAACTAAGGTATCGATTGCTGCACTGTGAGCTTGATTAGGCGCAAGTTCTATCAGTTGTTTTTTGCCAAGGTATTTGTATTTCACAGATGGCGACGATGAGCCTAGGCGTTCAGCAAGACCTGAAATGATTTCTTCAGATGTGGTGGCATCTAAAATAGCGAATTTTAAACTCGAACTTCCACAGTTCAGTACAAGAACATGATGAGGTGATGATTGCGAAGACATAACAGGATCCCATTTTTTGACAATTGCGCATTAAGCTTAGTTGTTATATAACCAAGTACTCGAGCATAGTGATTAAAGTAAAAGAGTCATTGGTCGATAAATTGCTATGGATATCTGTAATGACTATACTAAAGTCTAGTTGACTTAACGTGCGCTTATTTTAACTCATTAATTGTTTTAAGGTAAGTTTAAACCATGATCAAAAACACGTTTTGGACGAAAAAGGTGGAAGGGATTTTACACAGGAATGTTACCGTGAATATGATACACTCATTGCGGTAACATTAATAAATATACCAGCGACACCTAGGAGTCATGATGCAAAAAAGTGTGATGTCACAAGTCCAAACTGGTCGTGAATATGCAAAAAAATGGCCTATGCGTAAAGAATTAGCGCCTCTGTTCACGGAGTTTAGAGTGATCAAAGCCACCGAGCTGGCAATTACAGTAATGCCGATTTTGGCAATGCTCACTTTATTTATGCAAATTAATTATTTAGGCAGCAGTTTTTTACCTCAAGCAGTCGCTATCGCGTTGTTTTTTTTATCTCTACCGCTACAGGGATTGCTGTGGTTAGGTAAGCGTGCAGATACTGTACTTGAGCCTGCGATGGAGCATTGGTATAAAGAGCTTCATACGAAAATGGTAGCCAATGGCTACCAAGGGCATGTCCCTAAAGATAAACCACGTTATGCAGAGTTGGCCCATTTACTCAATGATATGTTTGATAAAATGGACCGCGCGTTTACCCGAGAGAATCTGTAACACGTTTAAATTGACTAACATAAAATGACAGGGTGACGACTTGCTCACCTTGTTGTTCTAGTTGTTGCCAATGTTCAGGACGAAACTTCCAAGCAAAGGGAGTCATAGTGATCAAGTTCTTCACATCTTTAAATGGCAAGCTTATCTGTTGTTCTAATAATGTTTGCTCTATAAGCTCAAACCCTACAGGCGCAGCAATCGGTGTATGCGCATTGACGTCTCGGTAAATATAGTGCTTGAGTTCTTTTAAATGCCAAGGGCCAGGGCTTGCAACTACCAATGTAGCGTCTGGTTTTGCTAATCGAGCCAATTCAGCATCAAATAATGGGGCAAAAATACTCACTAATACATCTGCTGAGCCATCATTAAATGGAGCTTGGCTGATTGATGCAACGCTAAAATTACAATTACTGTATCGCTTTGCAGCATATTTAACCGCTGATTTTGATATATCGACGCCATAAACGTGTGCAGTACATGCATTGGCAATCGCATGAGTATAAAAACCTTCCCCGCACCCTAAATCAATTACCTGTTGTGGTGCTTGCTGAGCAACTCGCTGTGCAACGGCATGCTGTAAAAACTGGTAGTGCCCAGTGGTTAAAAAAGCACGCCTTGCTTGTACCATGTCAAGATTATCGCCAGGTTGCTTAGAGTTCTTTTGTTGCACAGGTAATAAATTCACATAGCCTTCTTTTGCAGTGTCAAAGCTATGGTTGTTAATACACTTTAGTACTTTGGCATGTAACTCAAGCGATTGTTGGCAGAGCGGGCATTGGTAATCGAGACTCATGGATCTAGGTAATCCTTATCATAAAATGTTTTTACCCAATGTGGGCGATAGGTGATCAATAGGGTAATAGCCATGCCGTTTAACATCGCTTCAGGAAAGCAAATAATGACACATAAATAGAGATAGTTTTCACTTAACTCAAACCAATTGTAATTGCCGGTTAAATAATAAAATAAGCTAATGGTGATAATCTTAAAGCAGGCGATGAAAGCGGCGCAAATAAAAGTACATACAAAAATGTAAATGAAAAAATGCCGTGGTAATAGGTTATAACACAGTATAAATACCCCATAACTGACTAAAATGGGTAAGTAAGCGGTTAACAATAAGTGGATAGGTAATTGCGCAATGCTTATTTGATTAAAAGCCGTTAACAGCAGGCTGGCTAGGGTGGCGCTCAATAATGCAAAGCGCCAGCCTAAAATAAGCGTTATGGCAGTTACACCTAAAATATGCAGTTCAAGACCGGGTAATATGCCGGCTTTAATTCGCCACAATAAGGCAAATGCTAACGCACAGACAAATAGGCCTGTTTGACGGGCTGGCGTGGTTATTAAATGTTGGTAGTGTGACTTATTGACACTCGACCAAAAAATACAGCCGATAACAAGCCAGGCAATTGCCTGAAGTTCAATGCTTATTATCGGGATTGTCGTTAGCTTATCCATTAGCGTTAACTAAAGGTTGACCATATTGG
The DNA here is from genome assembly GCF_014164235.1 of Pseudoalteromonas sp. SG44-17. Classification (NCBI taxonomy): domain Bacteria; kingdom Pseudomonadati; phylum Pseudomonadota; class Gammaproteobacteria; order Alteromonadales; family Pseudoalteromonadaceae; genus Pseudoalteromonas; species Pseudoalteromonas sp. SG44-17. The sequence goes on from NZ_JACJEV010000007.1 coordinate 45,153, forward strand.
CGCATGATCTGATGGCTTTTCAATACCACGTAATTCATAGTCAATTCCCGCTTCAATACAACGAGCAGTCAAAGCTGGAGTCGCTAGGACAACGTCAATGCGTAGACCACGATTATCATCAAAGCCTCGAGAGCGATAATCAAACCAAGAGTACTGTTCGCTTGTTTCTGGATGAAGTTCACGGAAGGTGTCTGTAAAGCCCCAATCTAGCAAGGTTGCAAGCCATTGACGTTCTTCAGGCTGGAATGAACATTTGCCAGTTTTTAACCAACGCTTGCGATTAACCTCACCAATACCAATATCAAGATCAGTAGGAGAAATATTGATGTCGCCCATGACAATGACATCCTCGTCGTTACTGTGGTGGCTTTGTAAGTGAGTCATTAGATCACGGTAGAACTGTCGCTTATACGGAAATTTTGTTTCATGAGTAATGTTATCGCCTTGTGGAAAATAGCCATTCATTACGGTTAGATCACGGCCATTTTCTTGGCTAACAGTGACGCTGATCATGCGCTTTTGTGATTCATCAGTATCGGTTGCGAATCCTTTAACCACAGACTTAGGTTCAGTTTTGCATAACATAGCTACGCCATAATGTGCTTTTTGACCATGAAAATAAACGTGGTAACCCATATTTTGAACATCTTCGAGTGGGAAAGCTTCATCATGTACTTTTATTTCTTGTAAGCCGATAATATCAGGTTGATGTTTATCTATGATTGCTTGTAATTGGTGCAGACGAGCTCTCAGCCCGTTAATGTTAAATGAAATTACTTTCATGGCTTGACCTTTAATTAGAGTTATCTTTTTGCAGATTATGGCAAATTCTACCATCAATTAGCGTATGGTACATGCGCTAATTTATAATAATAAGCCGCTCAATTGTTGAACAAAATATGAATTTTGATTAAACATTGTTAACGCTTTTTTAAATAAAAAATTAAATAGATAATTCGGTTGATTTGTAAACTTCGGTCTATATAATGCGCAAAAATTGCTCACAATATAACTCCACTTAAAGGTAAATCATGAAACTACAATTATTAGCATTATTCGTCGCAGCGACTGCTTTCTCTGAGACTGCCAGTGCAGCACATTATTATAATGCTGATCATAAAATTGAATCTAAATTATGCTCAATCAGTGCTAACGAAGGATTTACTGCAGCCCGCAAAGTTGCAGCCCAGCACGGGGTGTATTTATCACGTTATTCAAAAAGTATTTTGTGTAATGGTGATGATATTCGTGATATTGCAAAAAAAGTGGATGATAAAGTTCGCCAAGAAAAAGTAATTGAAGTGTTTGCTAAAAACTCACAGGCAGAAACACAGCTATGTATTACTGCCTTGAAGCAAGGTTTGGCTCCAGTGAAAGAAAAAATAGCAAACTTAAACTCATTGATTTGTAATGGTGAAGTGGTTACTGAGTTTGTGAAACGATATCAAGGTGCGACAATTTGATTAAAAATGTAACGCACTAGCTCGTTTATCTACAATAGCAGCGCTTTAATCGCTGCTATTTTACATTTTTATAGAATAACTTTTCCAACCTTTGTATTGATCTGGCATAATAGCGCGCTGAATATACCGCAACGTCTTGGTGCCTATGGTGACAAAATCTGCTACGAAAATGGCTACGAAACGAATCAGTGATGAGCAGCTTGTTGAGATCATTGAAGCGGCGATTTTTGTTGCGGGAAAACCAGTCAGTAAACGGCATTTAAAAGACACCGTATTAACTGAGTTAAGTGTGTCTATGACACGTATTAACCTCGCGATTGAACAGATCCAAATTCATTATCAAACCCGTGGTATTCGCTTAGTTGAAGTCGGTAGTGGATTTAGATTTCAGGCGTGTGCCAGCTTAGCCCCTTGGTTAAATAACCTTTGGCAAGAACGGGCGCCTAAATATTCCCGTGCACTATTAGAAACTCTTTCGCTTATTGCTTATCGTCAGCCGATAACTCGGGGCGAGATAGAGCAAGTACGTGGAGTGACCGTAGGCTCAACTATTATTAAAAGTCTGCTCGAGCGTGAGTGGATACATGTTGTTGGTCATAAAGAGGTGCCAGGTAGGCCCGCTTTATATGCCACAACCAAACAATTTTTAGATTATTTTTCGTTAACAGGTTTAGATAACTTACCGCCACTGCCAAAACAGCAGCAAAGTAAAATTGACCAGTTATTGAGTGATCCTTCTGTGAGAGAACTATCCGAATGAGTATACAAGGTGAAAAGTTACAAAAAGTCTTAGCAAGAGCTGGCGTAGGTTCGCGACGTGAGATGGAAAAATACATTGATGCAAATCGTGTCAGTGTTAATGGTAAAGTAGCAAAGCAGGGTGATCGTGTTGAAGAAACCGACCAGATCCGTGTTGATGGCCATACGGTAAAAATTGAAGAAAAAGCTGAACGTATCTGTCGCGTTGTTATGTATAACAAACCTGAAGGTGAGTTATGTACACGTAAAGATCCTGAAGGACGTAGAACGGTATTTGACCGCCTGCCGCGCGTTGATGGTGAACGTTGGATTGCTGTTGGTCGTTTAGATATAAATACAGCAGGTTTAATGTTGTTCACCAATGATGGTGAGCTTGCTAACCGCTTAATGCACCCAAGTTACGAAGTAGAGCGTGAATATTCAGCACGTGTATTTGGTGAAGTAACAGCAGAGACTATCAAAAATTTAACCAAAGGGGTTGAGCTTGAAGATGGTATGGCAAAATTTCTTACTATTAAACCACTGGGCGGCGAAGGTATTAACCGCTGGTATAATGTAACGCTGACTGAAGGGCGTAACCGTGAAGTTCGTCGTTTATGGCAGTCTCAAGACGTTGAGGTTTCTCGCCTTATTCGTATTCGTTATGGTAAATTAGAGCTCGATAAACGTCTACCACAAGGTGGTTGGGCTGAGCTAGATTTAGAGACTGTAAATTACTTACGTAAAACAGTTAAGCTTGGCCGTGAAACGCAAACAAAATTATCTGTTATGCCTGAAAAACGCAAAGATAAGCGCGCTAAAATTAATCAAATTCGTAAAGCAGTCAAAAAACATAATAATCGCGTTAAACAAACTAAACGCCGTTAATATCTGCCTTGCATTAAAAAAGCCGCTAATTAGCGGCTTTTTTATGTTTAGTACTTGGTTTATACCAATCGACTTAAATATTTAACCATTCTAGCGGGCTAAATAAAGTGCTAACTGCGTTAGGGATTTTTTATGTAGAACAACTACATGTCAAAATTCCTGCCTTGTTATCACTGTATTTATCTGTCGCTATAAATGGTCAGTAACTTAACACGACTGGTATTATTTCTTTGTTTGCGCGTCTAATGATTGACCATTGACGTCTTTTGAATCATCACTCATTAAGTATAAATAAGTTGGCATTAAGTCTTCAGGGCAGGCTAGTTTATCGCGATCTTCGCCTGGATAGACACTGGCACGCATAGCTGTGTGGGTGGCGCCGGGATTAATACAATTTATCCGGATATTCGTTTTACCAACTTCACATGCCCATGTTTGCATCATTCCTTCAACTGCAAATTTTGAAATGGCATACGCGCCCCAAAACTCACGACCTTGGCGACCAACCCCAGAAGAGGTGAAAATAATTGAAGCACTTGGAGATTTACGTAAAACTGGAAACATATATTTTGTAATCATCGCTTGAGCGGTAACATTCACTTTCATGATGTTATCAAACGTTGATGAACAAAAATGCTCAAGTGGACCCAGTGAGCCAATTATTCCTGCATTATTGAGCAAGCCATCTAGTTTACCAAATTGCTGTTCAATGGTAGCGCCTAAATCACGAAAGTTTTGTTTACTTGCACCTTTTAAATCCATCGGTACAATCGCAGGCTTTGGCCCGCCAACGGCAATGATTTCATCGTACACGGCTTCCAGTTTGCTGGTGGTTTTACCCAATAATATAACCGTTGCGCCATGTTTGGCATAAGTTATTGCAGCCACTCGGCCAATGCCGTCACCTGCACCAGTTACTAAGATCACTTTGTCTTGTAGGGCATTATCAGCCGCTTTATAGGTTTGCATAATAAAGGTCCAAAAAATCAATTTGATTGATTTTAACATAGCAAAACACCAAGTTATCGAATTTATTGCAAAATAAGGTGGCGAAATTTGAAACTTTACGTTAACTTTAACTGGTCTAATGTCTTATTAATAACCTAATTACATTATTTTAACTAAATATTACGCGAAAACTTAAAAGAATTAGTAACAAAATTAGCTACACTTATTTATCAACACACATAAAAAAAAGATTACGTGCGGAGCAAACAATATGAAAAAAATGCTACTCTCACTTGCAATTACAGCTGCTCTAGCTGGTTGTGGCGGCGGTGAAACGTTAGAAGATGTTAAAAATGATACACCACCAGTTATTCCATCAGCTACAGTTAAGTTTGATCCCGCAAATGGGGTTATTTCAGTACCAAATGATTTATTAATGAGTGGTACAAAAGATGGCACTATTAATATCCCCGGTGAGTTGAGTGCTAATGGTGTATCAGTGCCAAGAAGCGCCTATGCTAACCCGTCCCTGGCACTAGGTGCACTTGATGGCTGGTCTAGCCAAGTTCCTTATAAAATAGATCTTACCTTTCCTGCGAATGTTAGCCTTGATGAAAGTTCGGCTGGTGCGCCGGGATCTGTGCGTATTTTTGAAGTTGTTATGGGCGCTAGTTTAACAGATGCAGATTGCGCAGCGGTACCCGCTGGAGCCGGATGTAAACTATTAGGTGAATTAACCTTTGGCGTTGATTTCATCACTAAAGCAAGTGGCAATGCGGTTGCTATTATTCCATTAAAACCGTTTAAAGCTGGCAGCTCGTATATTAATGTGCTGACGACTGAGCTTAAAGACTCATTAGGGCGTTCTATCGAGCCTTCATCAACTTATGGTTTGGTTAGTGAAGAGACACCACTGATCACCGAGAGCCAATTAGCGCTTCAAGGCGTGGTAAACAGTTATGAAAATGTGGTCACGTCAGGTGGCACTATTAGTAAAGATGATATTATTTTTAGTGGGGCGATGACGATTCAGTCTGTTGGTCCGGTACTTGGTACTATTAAAAAGTTACTAGCAGCAAGCCTGCAAAACCCAGCCTTGCCAACACCAATGGTTCAAATCCCAGAGCAACCACTGCTAACGGTTGAGCAAGTCTTTGCTTCACAAGGTGTTACTGGACTTTCGCCAGCATTTGCAGGTGTTCAATATCAAAAAGGTAGTGTGACACTACCTATGTATTTATCTCAGCCTGAAGGAAAAGAAATTTCAAATTTGGCTGACACATATTGGCAAGGCATGTGTTCAAGCCCAGTTGCCGTTCTTAATCAGCAAGCAGCTGATCAAGCGCTGCGCGAAGCAGGAAAAGAAGATGAAATTGATCCTACAATGTTTGATGTTGGTCCATATGAGCCGCTTTGCCAAGGTTTAAGTGAGGGGAGATTACATGATTACCCGAAAATTGATATTACTCGCCACTTAACAAAATACAATCCGATCCCAAAAGTGCAAAGCCAGCAAGAAGTAACTGTTCAGATAACAAAACCTATTTTGCCTGTAATAAATTTTATCAGAACACAAAGTCTTGGTATGTCGGCACTTGAAATGCCAGCAGGTGGTTGGCCGGTGGTGATAATGCAACATGGTATTACTTCTAAAAAAGAAGATATGCTGGCATTAACGGCTAGTTTAGCGATTCAAGGCTTTGCAACGGCCTCAATAGACCATCCAGTGCATGGTGAACGTGGTATTGACGTGGATGACGATGGTAATGATGATTTTAATGCATCAACAGGCTCTGTCCTGGCGTATATGAATTTGCAATCATTACTAGTAGCACGTGACAATTTAAGACAGTCTGCAGCTGATTTACTTGCTTTACGTCTTGGTCTAAACTTTACAAACGATACATCACTTAACACTTCTGATGTAGTGTTTATTGGACATTCATTAGGCTCAGTAGTTGCTCCCGCTTTTGTTACTCAAGCAAATACACCTTTAGATAGCCAAGTTGATGGTCTGTTCAAAGTCAATAGCGTCGCACTTGCTAGCGGTGGTGGTGGGATAGCCAGCTTCTTACTAGAATCGGCGAGTTTTGGCCCATTTGTTCAAGGCTCAGTATTGCTATCAGCTGGGACATCTGAATCTGCTGAGTTCCAAGCTTATAGAGAGAGCTCTGCTGTATCAAATTGTGGTGAAGCAGTTTCTACGAGCGAGAGTATTTCATGTGGGTATGGAGAATATTACACTTCGTTAAATGCAGCTGGTGAAATGACTAAGCTAGCTAACATTCAAGGTGTAATGAGTCAGTTCTCATTTGCAGCACAGACGGCACTTGATAGCGGGGATCCTACAAACTATGCATCTGCTATAAAAGCGCTTGGCACACCTGTTTATATGAATGTGGTAGTTGGAGATGGAGAAGTTAATGGAAATAAACCAGACCAAGTGATTCCACCAATGACTGTAAACAATCCAATTGCAGGCTCACTGCCACTTGCTAACTTAATGGGTTTAACGACAGTAACCCAGTCGCAAGCGCCTACTGACGATGGTATGAGTTATTTAGTTAAATTTACCAAAGGGCATCACAGCTCAGTACTTACACCTGCACCGAATGCAGCCGCAGGCGCGACGGCTGAAGGAAGCGCTGCCGCGACAAGTGAAATGCAATTACAGATTGCAACTTACTTAGTAACTCGAGGTCGTGCGTTATCTATTCAAAATACCGAGATTGTCACTGATTAACTTTTTAGAGTATTAAAATAAATGAAAAGCCACTGAAAAGTGGCTTTTTTTTGTTTGAATGGTAAATTAGGTCAAATTTTTGTTTGGAGAATACGATTGGAATTTCTATATGAGTACGGGCTGTTTCTAGCTAAAACGGCGACATTTGTGATTGCCGCCGCTGCGGTAATATTAATTAGTGTCGCTGCAGCGATAAAGCCTAAAAGTAAAAAAGGTGAGATTGAGATTGATGATATTTCTGAGCAGTTAGATGATTTGAAAAATGATTTTATTGAAAGCACCTTATCTAAAAAAGCATTAAAAGCACACCATAAAGCACAAAAGAATGATGCTAAAAAAACCACTGATGAACAGTCGAAACCACGATTATATGTACTTGATTTTAATGGTAGTATGGATGCTCATGAAGTCGATAGCTTACGTGAAGAAATTACCGCAATTGTTGCAATTGCCGATCCTAAGCAAGACAAAGTGTTGGTTAGGCTAGAAAGTGGTGGCGGGGTGGTTCATGGCTATGGACTTGCTGCTTCCCAGCTACAACGCATTAAAAATAGAGGTATTCACCTTACGGTTGCGATTGATAAAGTTGCTGCCAGTGGTGGTTACATGATGGCCTGTGTCGCTGATGAAATTGTTGCCGCACCGTTTGCTATCGTTGGCTCTATTGGTGTGATAGCACAAATTCCAAATTTTAATAAAATTCTGAAGAAAAACGATGTTGATTTTGAACAAATCACTGCGGGTGAGTTTAAACGTACCCTAACTTTATTTGGTGAAAATACAGATAAAGCACGGGAGAAGTTTAAAGAAGAAATAGAGCAAACTCATGACTTATTCAAACAGTTTGTTAGCAGTCAACGGCCAAGTTTAGATATTAACTTAGTGGCAACAGGTGAGCACTGGTTTGCGACTCAAGCGCTTGAAAAAGGTCTAGTCGATACCATAGAAACCAGTGATGACACATTGCTTAAGTATCAAGATGAGCGACAAATATATAAAATTAAATATAAAGTTAAAAAGAGCTTAAGCGACAAGCTTGCTATCGGGTTGAGTAACACTGTTAACAAAACCGGTATATCATTATTGTCTCGTTTAAAAGGGTTAAACCCATAAAGGTTTCCGTTATTAAATGATAAAAAAACCCGCAAATTCGCGGGTTTTTTTCATTATTACACGCACAACTTTAGTCAGTTGATTTGTGATAATCCTCTAAGTCTTTTGCTGCATTAGGGTCGTTAAATACGGCCTCATCTAGTTCACCTTCAGATTTAGCCACTACACATGTCACCATGCAATCGCCCGTTACATTGACCGCTGTGCGGGTCATATCAAGTAACCTATCAACGCCAATAATTATGGCAATGCCCTCAACAGGTAAACCAACTTGATTCAGGACCATGGCAAGCATGATTAATCCTACGCCAGGAACACCAGCGGTGCCTACAGACGCTAAAGTGGCGGTTAAAACTACCATTAAGTAATCTGAAATTGTTAGATCAACACTGAAGACTTGTGCAATAAATACCGTAGCCACACCTTGCATGATTGCTGTACCGTCCATGTTAATAGTGGCACCGAGTGGAATTGTAAATGACGCAACTGAATTTTTTGCCCCTAATTTTTTAGTGGCTGTTTCAAGTGTAATAGGCATTGTTGCACTTGAACTTGAAGTGCTAAATGCAAATAAACAGGCATGCTTCATTTTTTTCAAAAAGATAACAGGGTTTAATCCAGTTAAAAATTTCAGTAATAAACTGTAATTAATAAATGCATGGAAAAATAATGCAGCCACAACAACACCAAAATATTTAGCTAAGCTGACTATCAAGTTCAACTCGATAGTAGTGAAGAGCTTTGCCATTAAACAGAATACCCCATAAGGAGCTACGTTCATTAATAAGGTAACTAATTTTAAAATCACGGTATTTAAATCTTCAAAAACAACCGCTACTCGTTTACCTGCACTGCCGCCAAGTGCCATGGCAATACCAAATAGTAATGCAAATACAATAACTTGTAACATGTTTCCACTGGCCATGGCATCAATTGGATTGGTTGGGAACATGCCAATGATTACTTGTGCAAGAGTTGGTGCTTCTTTTGCGCTATACGTCGCTTCAGAAGGTAAGTTAATCCCTTCCCCTGGATTAACTAATAATGCCAAGGTAATCGCAACCGTAATTGCAATTGCGGTAGTAATAAGATAAAGAGCGATTGATTTACCGCCTAAACGGCCTAATTTTTTCGGATCACTTAAGCTACATGTACCACAAACAAGTGAAACAAATACCAGTGGTACAACTAACATTTTCAAACTGGCGATAAAAATTTGTCCACCAATATGAAATAAACCATCAACAAAAAAGCCTTTAATTGGCAAAGAGAATAATCCAAGTGGGATTAGATAATCGTCTTCGCCAGCTAATATTGCTTGGAATATGAAGCCTACAGCAACCCCCAGAAACATACCTATCATGATACGGGTGGTTAAACTCATTGAACGGATTTTTGACATAGTAACAATCTATTTTTTATAAATTTGCCATAGCCTACCAGCATGCAGATTTTTATACAGAAAAAATCGATAAATATGAAAAAAAAATATGGATCAAAAAAACAACAAAAAACAAATAAAAGTTGTGATTTCCAAGCGTGTTATAGGTTAATATTGAGTAAATGTATTATTTAAATAATTAATAACAAAGCTAGGGAGAGGGCAATGCCTTTAATGCGATGGCTCAGTGTCATACTGTTAAGTTTTTTTATCACTGCGTGTGGTGGCGGTGGAACACTTGAAAAGGACGGTGGAGGCCTTGATGGAGGGGGCACTGATTCTCCTTCATATACACTAAGTATTAATGGTTTGTCAGAAACCACTGGTGAAGCTGCTAACGACGTTTCTTCTGAACAACGTTTAGTGCTCGTGGCTAAGTTATTGAAAGATGGTGTAGCAGCACCTAATGTAATTGTCACTTTTACTACTGATGGCGGATATGGTGAGCTTGATCCTGAATCAGGCACTGTCAAGACTGGAACTGATGGTAGCGCTAAAATATACCTTTCCGTGGGTAATACAGCTGGAGCCGGTACCGTTAATGCGTCGGTCACAATTAATGGTGAAACGTTTAACACCACAGAGCCTTTTACTTTTACGTCGACAGGTGATCAAGACAGTACAGCCCAAGACACTTATACAGTTACTCTTCAAGGCTATAGCCAAGATACCGGAGCAATTTCAAATAGTGTAACAAGTCAAGCGCCTTTAGACTTAAGAGCAACTTTAAAGCAAAATGGCGAAATAGTCGCTGGCAAGCGTATTTTGTTCACGCTGACAGATGGGATTGGCCTATTACAGCCCACAACAGGCTCAGCATTAACTCAAAATGATGGTATTGCGACAATCGAACTTACTGCAGGTAAAGATGCGGGAGCAGGTAAAGTGACTGCCACTTATAATGTCGGTGGGGAGTCTTATTCTGGAACTTTTGATTTTCAGACTACGGGTGGCCAGGGTAGTGATACAGGGGTCTCGGGTACTATAACTCTAGAGCTAAATATCTTAGATCAAAATGGAGCAGTATTTACAGAGCTAAATCCGGTTAGTAAAGATAATAAAGGTGTTGTTTCTGCTACATTAAGAGATGATGGTGTGCCACTTGCTTCTCAATTAATTAGTTTTACATCTAAATTCACGGGTAAAATCACCCCAGAGTTAGGTACTGCATTAACTGATCAGAATGGTGTAGCCGTAGTAACACTAAGCAGTGGCAACTTCAAAGGAGCTGGTCAAGTTGTTGCAAGCTATGAATCTGAAAGTAACGAGATAATAACAAAAACAGCTGGCTTTGTTTCAAATGGTGACGATGCTCCGGTTGAAAGTGCTCAAGCAGAATTAGATATTAAACTTCTCCAAGGGTGTAATGCTAATTGGGATACAAATCGCAATACTGTCGCATTAAATCCGCTAGACCCTTCTAGTGGTTGTACAGTGACCAATACATTTTCATCCGATTCACTTATTGACGTACTCATTAAGGTTGTAGACACCAGTAGTGGTGATGGTATTTCAGGGATTATTGCTGAGTTATCTACAGATTTAGGTCAATTACTTCCTGATTCAGGAAAAGCCTTAACTGATAACTTTGGATTTGCGCTATTAAAACTACAACCAGGAGCAAGTAGTGGAGCCGGTACTCTAACTGCTACAGCAAAAGATACAAACTTAAATAAAGCATTTTCAATTAGTACGGCAGAATTAAAAGTATCAATAGATAATGGCTTGCCTAATTTATTAGATAGCTTAGGTAATCCAATTGAGGGTCAATATCAGCCTCTAGCTGCAGGTGCAACAACCGTTATAACTGTTGAAATTAGAGATACTAATGATGATTTAATCGTAACGCCTTTTGATGTTCAGTTTACATCAAGTTGTGTTGAGAGTGGTAAATCAATTGTTGATGAAAAAGTGATCAGTATTGGTGGTATTGCTACGTCAACATATAGAACAAATGGCTGTAAAAGTGCACAAGGTGATACTGTTATTGCAACAGTATTAACAGGGGGCACGCCCGAAATAGCGTCAGTTAATATTCCTGTTTCTGAAGCTGATGTGGCGTCGATTGAATTTATTTCAGCGACTCAAAATGTAATTGCGTTAAAGGGTACTGGTGGTGTTGGTCGTAAAGAAAATAGTGAACTAACATTTAAATTAATCGACAAAATTGGCCAAGATGTTACGAGTAAACGCTTAGATTTCCGTCTTACTTCTACTAATGGTGGGATCAGTTTATCGCATCATAGTGTTGACACTGATGCTGCTGGCTTGGCCCGAGTTCAAGTGAATTCAGGTTTTGTGCCGATGGCAGTGCGAGTGCAAGCATGTTTTATTCCTGATGAGCAAATACCAGCCGATCAAAATGATAATGTAACTTGCTGGCAAGATGTATATACGCAATGCCAAAAAGCAGAGGCAGACCGTGACCAAGGAGTAAGCTGTCCAACAGGTAACTTGTCGTTGGTGTCATTGGATCAGCAAATTATCACCGTGTCTGATTTACTCTCTATTAGTACAGGGCTTCCTGATAATAATAGTTTTACCGCTTCGATTACTAACTATGCTACAGAGACTTTGCAATACGATAATGAAACGTTTGATATAACAGTGCTCATTGCAGACCATTTTAATAACCCGGTTCCAGATGGTACCTCAGTGTATTTAACAACAGAGGGGGGCGCTATTGGTACTTTAGATGGTGAAGAGGGCAATCCACAACTAGAGTGTCTCTCTGTTGATGGTGCATGTACAGTGCAATGGCGAAGCCAGAACCCTAGACCATTTACTGAAAATAAATGGGGAAATAAATTATCTGATTACAACCCTAAAAAGTTGCTACGTGTTAAAGCAAAATATTTGGAGGATATAGTTGGCATTACTAATCCTACATTTGTACAAAGTAATGCCGTCACACTTACTCAGTTAAATGCAAATGCAAATTTTGCAGGATTGGTTGAAGAAACACGTAACTGCGATTTATATAAGAATAACCCTGCGCCTTGTATTGATGGGATTTTGAATGCTAACACGAATGAATTAGGTGTACCGCTTGGGGCACGTGCTACAGTTTTAGTTACAGCTAAAGGGCAAGAGTCTTTTATTGATATTAATGGTAATGGCCTATTCGATAGCAATGAATACTATTCAGGCTATGACTTAAATGAAGCGTTCGTTGATCATAATGAGAGCGGAACTTACGACGGTTTATCGGCAATTTATGACCCAGTGACAGCTTCATTAACTAAAGATGCACAAAGCTGTACAGATGGCTCAGATACTGATCCATGTAGTGAGTTTGCAACGAACGGAGCCCATTTTGAGGAGCCAATAGGTGATATAGACTCTAACGGTATGCATACATTACTAGATGGCAAATATAATGGGTTATTATGCACCGAAGCAGCACAGGCTGCTAACATGTGTAATAAAGAGCTTATTGATGTACGCCGTTCATTTGAAGTTATTATGTCCGGCAGTACAGTTTATTACCGTTTTGTAATTGACAAAGAATCATTACGTAATAAGTTTGCTGCGGCGTTAGCTGAAATTGAGTTAGATGACGCTGGTAATCCCACTGGAAATCTTTCAATAAATGCTCTGGGAGTAGCCAATAGTATTGATAGCTGTGAAAACATCACTAATCAATATGATGTTGGGACTACATCTGAGGTGATTCTTGGTCTTGAGGAGAGTGTTAACGATCAAATGTGTGATATCACAGAGCTCAATATTGCAAGCTATGATTCGGGTGTTCAGTTAGCTTCGTTATCTTTTAATTTTTATTACTCTGATATTTACAATAACCCGTTAGCTGCGGAAACAAATGTTGAGATAAGTACAGAAAACGGAGATTACAGTGGTACAGACGGATTTGTGATTGGCAATTCTTCAGCAACAAATGCTGCATTAATTGGCCTTTCTATAAGTCGTGAAGCGGAGCCGAATAAAAAATCTATTGGATTTTTAAAGCTTTCATTTACTTCGCCTAAAGAGAACAATACCACTGCACAATTACAAATTAGTGATGATGGTTAGCTAGTTTCAAACATTTAAATAAAATAAATGCCAACCATAAGGTTGGCATTTTTGTTGCTATTCTATATATTCCACTGCAAATACCTTAAAACACCGTTTTGTCTAAATTAACGACAATAATTGTTTAATTATTCATTAAAAGCAGAAAAGTTTGTATTAAAAGCTTGTAACAATTGGTGTTTGTAGATATACCTATAAATATTCGCGCCCGTAAATGGGCAAAACACATTTAAAATACTTGGTTAGAAATAGGCAACTATGGGCAAATCGCTAGTAATTGTAGAGTCTCCTGCTAAGGCTAAAACAATTAATAAATATTTAGGAAACGATTTTATCGTCAAGTCCTCTATTGGGCATGTACGAGATCTTCCTACCTCCGGTTCAGGCAAAACCAAAACGGCTGCTGTAAAAACACCTGCAGAAGTACGTAAAATGGCACCAGAAGAAAAGGCCGCGTACAAAAAACAGCGTGATTATACAAATTTAGTAGCTCGAATGGGGATTGATCCAGATAAAGGCTGGGAGCCACATTACGAAGTATTACCAGGTAAAGAAAAAGTTGTTCAAGAATTACAAAAGCTCGCTGAAAACGCCGACCAAATCTATCTCGCAACGGATTTGGATAGGGAAGGAGAAGCGATTGCTTGGCACCTGCAAGAAATTATCGGTGGAGAGCCAGAAAAGTATAAGCGTGTCGTATTCAATGAGATAACTAAAAATGCCATTCAGGCCGCCTTTGAGGCCCCTGGTGAGCTAAATACCGACATGGTCTATGCCCAGCAGACTCGTCGCTTTTTAGATCGTGTTGTAGGCTTTATGGTATCGCCATTATTGTGGCAAAAAGTTGCCCGTGGTTTATCCGCTGGACGAGTACAGTCTGTCGCAGTACGTTTGTTAGTTGAGCGCGAGCGTGAAATTAAAGCGTTTATTCCTGAAGAGTTCTGGGATATTCATGCCGATGTGAAAAATACAGAGTCGGCACTTCGTTTAGAGGTGTTCAAGCAAGGTGATAAAGCCTTTAAGCCAGTCAATGAAGCGCAAGCTATGGCAGCTACTGCATCTTTAGAGCAAGCTGAATATAAAGTTGTTAGTGTTGAGGAAAAGCCAAGTAAAAGTCGTCCTAGTGCGCCACTAATTACTTCAACAATGCAACAAGCTGCGAGTACGCGTTTAGGCTATGGCGTTAAAAAGACCATGATGTTAGCGCAACGTTTGTATGAAGCAGGTTATATCACCTATATGCGAACTGACTCAACCAACTTGTCGAAAGATGCAGTTGCAATGTGTCGCGAGTATGTTTCGCAGCAGTTTGGTGATAAGTATTTACCAAAAGAAGCTATTAGTTATAGTTCAAAAGGCAATGCACAAGAGGCGCATGAGGCGATCCGTCCTTCAAGTGTTACTGTGTTATCTGGTCACCTAGATGGCGTAGACCCGGATGCTAAAAAGCTTTATGAGTTAATTTGGCGTCAATTTGTTGCGTGTCAAATGGTCCCTGCTGAATATGACTTAACAACATTAACTGTTACTGCCGCCGATTTCCAATTAAGAGCCAAAGGACGGGTGTTACGTTTTGATGGTTGGACTAAAGTACAACCAGCAGTTCGAAAAAAGAACGAAGAAGATCAATCACTACCAGCTATTAAAGAAGGCGAGATATTAAGCCTTGTTGAACTTGATCCAAAACAGCATTTTACTAAGCCGCCAGCACGCTTTAGTGAAGCGAGTTTAGTAAAAGAACTTGAAAAGCGTGGTATTGGTCGTCCATCTACCTATGCATCGATTATTTCAACGATACAAGATCGTGGATATGTCCGTGTTGAAAGCCGTCGTTTCTTTGCAGAAAAAATGGGTGAAATTGTCACCGATCGTTTAGTTGAGAACTTTACTGATCTGATGAACTTTGACTTTACTGCAAAAATGGAAGGCCGGTTAGATGACATCGCTGAAGGTGAGCGTGTCTGGACACAGGTACTTGA
The DNA here is from genome assembly GCF_014164235.1 of Pseudoalteromonas sp. SG44-17. Taxonomy (NCBI): domain Bacteria; kingdom Pseudomonadati; phylum Pseudomonadota; class Gammaproteobacteria; order Alteromonadales; family Pseudoalteromonadaceae; genus Pseudoalteromonas; species Pseudoalteromonas sp. SG44-17. The sequence continues at coordinate 60,501 of NZ_JACJEV010000007.1, forward strand.
CAAGTTTTACGCTGATTTTTCTACACAACTGACTTTAGCCAGTGGTGAAGAAGATGAAGGTGGGATGCGTAAAAATGAAATGGTCGAAACTGATATTGACTGTCCAACATGCGGCAGAAAAATGGGTATTCGAACAGCCTCTACTGGCGTTTTCTTAGGCTGTACAGGTTATAATTTACCGCCAAAAGAACGTTGTACTACCACTATGAACTTAGTGTCAGGTGATGAAGCGGTTGCCGCTGACGTTGAAGATGTCGAAACCGAAACATTGATGCAAATGAAGCGTTGCCCAATTTGTGAAACGGCAATGGATTCATACCTAATAGATGAAACTCGTAAATTACATGTTTGTGGTAATAACCCTGCTTGTAAGGGCTATGTCGTTGAGCAGGGCACGTTTAAAATTAAAGGCTATGATGGCCCTATCATTGAATGTGATAAATGCTCATCAGATATGCAGCTTAAATCAGGGCGCTTTGGTAAATACTTTGGCTGTAGTAATGATGAGTGTAAAAACACCCGTAAATTACTGCGTAACGGCGAAGCAGCGCCACCAAAAGAAGACCCTGTTCAGTTACCAGAATTAGAGTGTGAAAAATCGGATGCATACTTTGTGCTACGTGACGGCGCTGCAGGTATTTTCTTAGCAGCGAATACCTTCCCTAAATCACGTGAAACTCGTGCCCCTAAAGTGGAAGAGTTACAGCGTTTTAGAGATCGTATTTCACCTAAGTTTTATTATCTAGCTGATGCACCAGTAAAAGATCCTGATGGTAACTTAGCAATTGTTCGTTATAGCCGTAAGAATAAAGAACAATATGTAATGACTGAGGTTGACGGTAAAGCAACAGGCTGGACTGCACATTTCAATGCAGGAAAGTGGGTTGAAGAGGCAAAGAAGAAAGCCGCACCTAAGAAAAAACCAGCCGCTAAAAAGGCAACAGTCAAGAAAGCCGCACCTAAAAAAGCCGCTGCAAAAACAAAAAAGGACGCTGAGTAGAATACTAAGCTCTGAAAACAAAAAAACCGGAATGCACACCCTTGTGTCAATTCCGGTTTTTTTATATCAAAAATTATGCCTTTAGAGGCATTTTTGACGTTAGATTTTTACGTCAGTGACTTTTTTATAGCCTTCTGATTCAAGTTCATCATTTACGCACTTTAGTACGTATGGTTTAAGCTCTTCATTGCTGATGTCGTCGTCTTTAGCCCAGTTTAAACACATCTCAGTGTATTCTTTAATTGTTTCGGCGGAAGCTTCAACAGCATCGTCAGCAACAGCAAAAGTTGCATAAACTGCAAATAATGGCGCTACGATAAGCGCTAGCAATGCTTTTTTCATTCGTGTATTCCTAAAAAATGTAGTGACTGCTGTTTTATATTCAAAAACAACAGTGATCCAATCAAGCAACATGCTGTTGGTAAGTGATTCTTAAACGAAATGACAATAAAAGATAACGAAATATTTTTATCGTAAAGACAAATATAATGTAATAAGAGACGGTAAAATAATGAGAAACTTATGTTAATCAATGCTATCTTACGCCAGCTATCAATTTAGGAATAATTATGTCTCAAAGCCAACTACCTGACACCACACCTCGTGTTGCATCTAAACTAGAACAGTTTGTTGAAAGCTTTATTTTTCGAGCCCGCTGGCTACTAGCTCCCTTTTTTATAGGCTTACTCGTTGCAATTGTACTGTTACTTTTGAAGTTTTTTAAATACCTGTATCAAATGGCGATAAATACATTTAGCGCTACTAATGAGCAACTACTGGTGGGTATTTTGACCTTGGTTGATACCGCATTACTGGCAGGATTATTATTAATAATTATTTTTAGTGGCTATGAAAATTTTGTTTCTAAATTAAATATTGGTAATCATGAAGATCGCCCTGCATGGATGGGTAAAGTAGGTTTTTCTGGTCTTAAAATGAAATTGATCAGCGCAATTGTTGCCATTTCTGCAGTCGAACTGTTAAAGGTGTTTATAAGCTCTACTAGTCACTCAAGTGATGAATTGATGTGGAAAGTAATAATTCATGTTACTTTTGTGATATCAGGTGTGCTATTTGCTCTCACTGATTTTATAAATAGCAAAACTCACAATCATTAAATAGCAGATAACGCAACGCTATCTGCCTATATGTTTTGTTATTTAAAGATACTCAACCACATAGCCTTTAAACTCGGTTCTTTTGCGTACATATTCATACCCATTTTAAAAATACGAGCGGCAAATATACGTAAGTAATAAAAACAGCCAATACTGAGAAGCAGGGATAAGAGTGCTTGCCAAATTGGTATTTCAACTAATGACATGCGCACCGGCATAACCGCAAATGCCGTGATCGGCAAGTAACTAAGCACGATTGTTAAAACACTGTTTGGTGCATCGATAACAAAAAATGCAATCACAATAGGTGCCAATGGCAGCATCATTAAGGCACTTTTACTACTGTGATTAGGATCATCAATACCCGCTGCGATCGCAGCCATAAATGCAGCGCAGATGCCAAGACCTACAATCGCATAGGCTAACAACCAAGGCAGTAATGACCAATTAATAAAGTCTAAATTGAGGGCTTGTTGTTTAATGATAACGGTAAAAAATAGCATCGATAAAATAATCGATAGCAAGGTGCCAATCATGGTTTTTACTGCAAGTAATATTTGCCCAAGTAGCTTACCATCTATCCATGTTTGTGGTGTCATGGTGGCTAGCAATTGCTCCGTTACGCGGTTTTGCTTTTCACCGGTAATACTGACAAAGAGTTGGCCAAAGATCCCAAACATCGCAACAAATAATAATATCAGTACCCCAAATGCTGTGTATGCTTGACTACGATCAGCTTGATTTTTCAAAAGCTCGTCAAGTACCCTATGTTCAATTGAAATATTTTTCGTCAATCCTAGTCGTTGTTGCTCGCTTAAGCCTAAGCTATCAAATTGAGCTTGTTGCAATTGCGCTCTAAGGAGCGATTGCAATGTTGTTTGCCATGCTGATTTTACAGCCGTTATTAACGTATATGAGTGAGTCGCTTGGTCAAACTTAAGTACGCCATCATAGCCAGTATCCTCAGCTAAATTTGCAATGATGGCAGTTAAATCATCATGTTTGGTAAACTTAAATTGTGTCGATGTAGGCTCTGTTTTGACGCTAAACTCGAGGTTGCTTGCTAAATGATAACCTTGTTCAAGTTGACTGTTTGCAGTGGCAAAAAAATAAATAACTCCAGCAATAGCGAGCATGATCAACTTCGAAATAATTTCTTGTTTTAATTTAAAAAAATGCAAGAACTCCCATTTTGCAACAATCCAGAGCTGTTGCTGTGTAAGCGATGATTTATTCATAGCGTCGTTCCTTGATCCAGTTTAGCGTTATGCTCAGCTACTGCGTGTAAATAAATTGCATGCAGTGACTGAGCTTTATTTTTGAGTTCACATATTTCCCCGATGCTGATTAACTGAGGAAGTAACTGGTTAAGTGATTGGTGTTGCTTTAGGGTGATAGTTAGTTGCTGTGCTTTTATTTGCTCAACACAATAATGTTCACATAGTTGCTCAAAGTAAGTTTGATTAATTGGATCGTTGAATACGACTTGAATACTATTATTTTGCGCGCTTTGAAGTATATTACTGAGTTTGCCGTATAAAACACTTTCACCTTGATTTAATAGCAATACCCGATCAGCAAGTTTTTCTACCATCGCCATCTGATGTGCACTTAAAATAACGGTCATGCCTTGCTGTTTTAATTGCGCTAAAAATTCAACAACTAATTCCTGATTAATAGGATCTAAGCCAGAAAATGGCTCATCTAAAATTACCCATTTGGGCTTATGTAAAATTGCAGTGATCAATTGGATTTTTTGTTGGTTCCCTTTAGAAAGTGATTTTAAGGGGTCATTCAAGCGTGCGGTTAAATTAAATTTAGCTAACCAATAGTCACAGCGCTGCGTAAATTCGCTATCTTTTACGCCGTGTAATGCTGCAAAAAATTGTAGATTTTGTTTTATTGTTTTTTCTGGATAGAGGCCTCGGTCTTCTGGTAGATAGCCCAGTAAATGTGCCGGAATAGATGAATACGCTTGTCCTGCATCATTGAGTTGAATAGAGCCACTATCTGGAGAGGAAAAACCAACGATCATTTTTACTAATGATGATTTCCCCGCACCATTGGGGCCAAGTAAAGCAAAAATCTCTCCTGGTTGCACATCAAATGACAGCTTATTAACCGCAGTAACCGTTTTATAGTGTTTTTCAAGGTTGTTAATAATTAACGACATGTGATCCCTACAATATTGTTTTTTTTGAGTTTAATCGGTTACAACCAAGAATGTAACTACTACCAGAGATGAAATTGTAAGCAAAGATTATGCAATAATTAAATAAGAAGTGTGCAGACACTGCAGTTAATACATATTTGCAAAGCTAATATAGTAAAATTACAAGTTGATTAACTTTTCCTTGATGATAGTTGGGTATTTATTAATATTATTTTCAATTGATTAATAATGAGTGCTGTAGTCTTACAGTTACTTTAGATGCGGTTCATGATGAAGCAAAACGACGGATAGTTTCGCTTTAATGAGCGGTATGATTTAGTCACTTAGGGTGCAAATCTTCGCCATTATAGGCATAATGAACGCGATATTTCGCGAATTCGGTGTAAGCAATGATAAAACAGTTTTTAGACGATCCAACTTTATTACTCAACGCTGTTGGTGAGGGAATATATGGCTTTGATTTAAGTGGTAATGCGGTATTTGTAAACCCCGCTGCTGAACGCATGACTGGATGGCATGCAGATGAGTTGCTGGGTAAAAAAATTCATCAGTACCATCATCATAGTCATGCTGACGGGCGGCCATATCCAGCAGATGAATGCCAGATTTATTGCACTATGTTTGACGGCAAGCATCGGCATGTTAAAGATGAGGTATTTTGGCGTAAAGACGGCAGCTGTTTTGCGGTAGAATATACATCTACACCCGTTTATAAAAATAATCAGTTGATCGGCGCTGTCGCGATATTTCGCGATATATCAAAACAACACCAGACAGAGCACGCACTGCGTGATGCTTTAGCGCAAGTGAATCACTTAAGTGAGCAATTAAAAGAGCAAAATAGCTATTTGATAGCAGAACTTAATGAAGATTGGCAAGAGTCTGGTTTGGTAGGCAAAAGCCACGTATTTCAAACCATGCTTGAGCAAATAAAACTTGTTAGCCCGACCGATAGCACTGTGTTGATTTTAGGTGAGAACGGCACAGGAAAAGAATTAGTCGCTCGTAACTTACATCGCTTAAGTGGGCGCAGTGGGCAATCCTTTATTAAGGTCAATTGCGCCGCATTTACGCCAAGCTTACTTGAATCTGAGTTATTTGGTCATGAAAAGGGGGCTTTTACGGGGGCTAAGGAGCATCGTAAAGGACGTTTTGAGTTGGCTAATAATGGCACCATTTTTTTAGACGAAATTGGAGAGCTTGCTCTTGAAGCGCAAAGTAAGTTGTTACGGGTATTGCAAGAGCATGAATTTGAACGTGTTGGCAGTAGCCAAACACGTAAAGTTAATATTCGTGTAATTGCTGCGACTAATCGTGACTTATGGGCAATGGTGCAGTCAGGATGCTTTAGAATAGATTTATATTATCGACTAAATGTATTTCCAATCACAGTTCCACCACTGAAAGCGCGTAAAGAAGATATTCCATACTTGTGTAGTAATTTGATTGCACAATTAAATAAACGTCTTGGTAAACAGCTCAAAGGACTCAGTGAGAAAGCCATAACACAGCTACAAGCGTATGATTGGCCGGGTAATATTCGTGAATTACAGAATGTACTAGAGCGAGAGGCTATTTTATCAAAGCAGTCTGTATTGCAGTTATCGCAACCACTTGATGCCAATGCTAGCGCTAACCTAAACACGGATCTGAGCCTTGACGAAGCGCAGAGACAGCATATCATCGCAGTATTAGAGCTATCAAATTGGCAAATTTCTGGCAGTCAAGGCGCGGCAGTTAAATTAGGCATGCCGGAGAGTACGTTACGATCAAAAATGCGCAAGTTGATGATCCGTAAAAATCGTTAAATATCACGATACTCGCTAAATATCGCGATTTTAGCGAATTTATTAAATAAAAATTCATTAATATTCAGTTGCTTAATTTAATTTCAGTTTGGTCTGAAACTTGCAAACTTACAGGCCTAACCGTCACAGTAAGTAGTTATTATGAAATTTGATATTAAAGAAGAAGATATGATCATCAAGCCCTATAAGCATGAAGGGCCTATTTATATCCGTGAGCAAAAAGGATTTTTCCAGCGTATTCGCCGTAACCTTGGTTGGTTACTCATGCTTACATTCATTCTTATTCCTTGGATCCCATACAAAGGCCAGCAAGCGGTATTGCTTGATGTTGCGAGTCAAAAGTTTGCTATTTTTGGGCTGACCTTACTGCCCCAAGATTTTATGATCTTGGCGTTGTTATTTATGTTAGGCGCTTTTGCGTTGTTTTTTGTTACCAATTGGCTTGGCCGGGTATGGTGTGGATATACATGCCCACAAACAATTTGGATGCTGATGTTTTCATGGGTGGAGCAACGTATAGAGGGAACACGTAATCAACGTATAAAGTTAGATAAATCCGCGTGGACGTTATCAAAATGGCAGAAAAAAACAATCAAGCATAGCGCTTGGTTAATCATATCATTGTTTACAGCAACGTCATTTATGGCTTACTTTATTCCGGCTAAAAGCTTGTATGGGGATATGTTTACTCTGCAATGGTCGGGCATTACTAGTTTTTGGGTATTTTTGTTTGCCTTTTGTACTTATGGAAATGCCGGTTTCTTAAGAGAAAAAATGTGCACCATTGCTTGTCCATACTCACGGTTTCAGGCTGTAATGTTTGATAAAGATACATTACTTGTCACTTACGATAGTGCGCGTGGGGAAAGTCGTGGTCCACGTAAACGTAAGGCCGATCCTAAAGCGTTAGATTTAGGTGATTGCGTAGATTGCAATTTATGTGTGGAAGTGTGCCCTGCAGGGATTGATATTCGTAACGGCTTACAATATGAATGTATTAACTGTGGTTTATGTATCGATGCGTGTGACGACACAATGGATAAGTTTGGCTATCAAAAAGGCTTGATCAAGTACGCAAGCGAAAAACAGATGGCTGGCGAGCAAACTAATCCATACCGGTTGAAACTGGTTGGTTATGGCGCACTCACGGTTTTATTAATGGTCAGTATGTTAGCGTGGTTAGTTCAACGCACGCCAATCGAAGTGTCAGTACTGCGTGATCGTAATGCATTATATCGAGTAAATTATGAGGGCTTAGTTGAAAACCCTTACACCTTGACAATAATTAATAAAACACAACAGTTACTGCATTACCGAGTAGCGATTACCGGTCTTGATGTGGCTAAGTTACAGAGCCCTCAACTTACAGCTGTCGAGCCTGGTCAAATGAAGCGCATCCCGGTCACTGTGGTTGCAGATGGCTATGATTTACCAAATAAGCTCAACCAACTTGATTTTGTGATCACAGCCGAAGAAGACCGCGGTATTAAGGCATCAATAAGTAGTGTTTTTTATCGTAACTAAGTTATGCAGAGTGAAATTGAGCTGCTTTATCGTTCATTGTTTGGTGAACAAAGGTTTTAGCTTGCACTAAACATTTAAACAGATGATGGCGAACATCCACGCTAAGGCCTGCATTGTGAATAATGCGTTGCATTTGATTGATTACGATAGCTGAATCAAAAATATAAGCGCTAGCAATACATCCATTACGAACCATGGCAGAGGCCAACACTGTAAGTTGTTGCTCTGCCTGAGGAGTTGCAGCCAACAGGTTTTGAGAATTACTAATATATCCCCATGGTTTATTGGCAAGCTGACTAACCTGCTCAAATAAGCCATTGCTAAATGCAGTCACTAAACTGGCGTTAAGATTACCGTAAAAATCAGCAATGATAATATTTTGATCGCGGTGTAAACTAACCTGCCCATGTTTATTGCTAAATTTCAACGTGCTTCCTTGTGAGAAAATTTAAGAGCGCGAATTTTATACAATTTAAACGCGGAGTCTAGGTATTTTTTAATTTTTTATCAATTTGCATTAATTAATCAGTGAATAATATATAACCAGATTAAAAATGTCAGAATAGGGCCTAAATATAATTACCAATAGACCCTCGCAATAATTATTTTGTAAGCAGGTGATCTAATGCACCTTTAATTGCAGCCACCTGTGCTGTAATACATAGCTCATCTGTTGCCGTCGGACTATCTGGGTACACTTCTGTCGTCGTGACATACTGTGCATTTGTAAAGCCCATGCATAAACCGAGTTCTCGTGCTGCATAATTGATCACACCATGTTGTTCTAATGGCACTCCAATGAGTTGATTGTTTTCATCACTGGGGGCAATTTGAGTCACATTAGCAACAGTGTCAATAATCGCTTTTTGGAATTGCGCTTCAGGTTTATTGCTATCAGCGACAAGATAAAAACCATCAGGAATATTCCAATTAGTGTTCACCTTGCCATCACGAGCCGCAAGTGCAGGGCGAAACTCACTGTTGTCAGTGTCAGTTGTTTCATGCAGATCAATATGCGCTAATAAAGGTATATTTTGTGCTTTAATATAATTTATTAGTGCTGCTGACTCTGGTGCTGGGCTTGGTGAATAAAACGAACGGTTTGGATCTATGGCTGCTGGGTTCCAGCGATTAATGGTTTCATATCCCCACGGGCTAATACAAGGAGCAACCAGTAAGTTAAACTCTTTAGCGTATTTCATACCTAGCGTTTTCATAAAATGTAATGCGCCATGAACACCGCTTGTTTCATAGCCATGTACGCCACCGGTGATCAATATGCTCGGTTTATTCGATGCCCACTGTTTTGATTTAATAATAAAAAGAGGGTAGCGAGTAGGATCAAAACTGAGCGCACCATATTGCTCAACCTCGAAATCATTATCCAGTTCGTTGATTAAAGTTACAACTTCAGATTGATAACTACGTTTAATCGTTTGTAGGTTAAACCAACACTGTTTATCTTTATCATTCCAAGGCGTGCATTGAGTACCTATTGGATAGTTATTTTCGCTCATAGAACCTTCATTTATTATAATAAAGGTTTAGCTTATCGCTGTACTAACCTCACTGCAACTAGCTGCGACTAATACACAACTGTGAATTATATTTATAAGCTGTTTGTGGACTCATATAAATTGGCATTTTGGCGCTTATGGGCTTCAAATAAATAAGCCCTTAGATGTTCTTTCCCTTGATGAATATGAGTGATCTTGGCAGCCATGCCTCGCTTACTAAAACGTACCGGTTTGATGTCGATAGTAATATTTTTTTTGTTTGGAAGGGTTAATTTTATCTGTTGCTCAATCGCTAAAGGAGCTTTTTGAGTCGTTGATTTCAGAAAAAGTCCAGTACTTGAGATTGATTCAACTTCAAAGTCTTGGCTCTGAATATTGAGGTTCCCGCCACGCCAACAGCGCTTTATTCCTTGTGTGTCGATGACCTCTGGTGCGCTTAATACAGGGGTCACAACGCCTGTTTTAGCAATTCTTATTTCAAGTGGAAACCATAATTGATAATCGCCAACTTCAGCCAGTAGTGTTAATTTTGTATTATTTAGTAATTCAGCAATATTGGCAGGGATAGAGCTTTGTAATGTCAGTGTATGATTATCCCTTAATTTTGAAGGAACCGTCACTTGGAAAAGATCTGATATAAAATTTAGTTCTTCATTGGTCATATCCATTTAGCATCTAATCCCATGCGCGCGATAATGTAGTTAATACCGTATTTTTAAGTCGAGAGTTTATTCATACAATAATGTATAACGGCAGTGTAATAACATACTTGAGTTATTTAACAAAATAAGCATATTGTGCGCCACAAAGTCGTCTTTTTGGATTGTTAAAATATATAAGAGCTAGTACTTTTATACACTGTCAGATGATAAATTTACCCTTATTTATTCTTACATGATAGTTTTTTGTTTGTTTAATGAACAGTGGCTAAGTTTTATTGCTAAAATAACGTAAATTACTGGACCGATAAAGTTATTAAGGATATTTTAAAATTGCGATTTCACTTTTATATTGTTTACATTAATCAACTGCTCTTTACGAATTTTCTCACGCCGAATATTTCCATCTGCTTACATTCCTTTAAATTATTCTGGTGTACTTCCAAGTGCATGTTTTTATGCACACGTAATTAATGGGCAATATATATGGACTATATTTTCTATCAACAATCAATAATTAACTTCATTGCACAATATGCTGGTAATTCTAAATCACAATTAACAGCGATGGTTGATGACACGCGCAGTATTTTAAGAGTTGATGCGTATAGGCTTTTTGAAAATATTCTTTTAAATTATCAACAATTGGGAGTCATTGAATATAGTAAAGTAGATTGCCTACTTAAAAGTGTTGCCGTGAATTTGAAAACTTCAAGTGAGTCTGAGCATTTTCTCGTTTCACAGTTAGCAACCTGGTGGCAAGAATGGCATTTCGCGCTATCGATGCGTGTAAAAACAAGTCAAAATAATGCTGTTATCGTGCAAAATAGTGATTATTCAACTCAAGATAATAAACCACTAACCCGTGAGCATGATTTGAGTGAGTACGTTAATTTATTTACGCAAGTGCCAATCCCGTTGTGTAATGTATGTATGCTCACCGAGAATGTGATCCGTATAAACCAACGTTTTGTCGATGTGTTCGGTTACACTATTGACGATGTTCCAACACTTAATGATTGGTGGCTTAATGCTTACCCAGATCCACATTATCTGATGTGGGTGCGACAAACGTGGCAACAAGCTCTTAGCTTTGCGTTAGAAAATGATACTGATATTGAACCACAAGTTTATTGTGTTACTTGTAAAGATGGCTCCCAAATAATGATGGAAATTTCGGGAAGATATTTTAGGCACGAATTTCTAGCTATTTTTAAGGATGTAACACAGCATTTAGCTGCTGAAGATACACTTCGAGACATGGCATTTTTAGACTCATTAACACAAATTGCCAATCGACGTTGTTTTGATGACAAGTTGGCCAATGAACTTGAATTAATGAATAAAAAAATAAAGCCGTTATCAATGCTCTTAATCGATATTGATTATTTTAAGCAATACAATGATAACTACGGCCATATTAAAGGCGATGAATGCTTGTATCAAATTGCACAATGTATTGCAGTGGCCACGATGAATCACGAAAAGGACATTGTTGCACGTTTTGGCGGTGAGGAATTTGTGGTGTTACTGCCAGAGGCTGATCCGAAAAAGGCTTTACATAGTGCATTACAAATCCAGCAAGCAGTTAATCAATTAGCTATTAAGCATGAATATACAGATGTTGGCTATATAACACTAAGCATGGGCATTAAAACTTTGCATAATCCCCAAACTGGCGATTATATCTATTTCGTTGATGCGGCAGATAAAGCTTTGTACCAAGCAAAAAGACAAGGACGTAATTGTATCGTTGTTAGTGAAGATTGATACAAAAAATCAGCTGAGCGCTGCTAGGCATATTTAAAATAGCTGCGCTCAAGCACAGCTATAGTTCATCTGCGATTATTTTAAAATGGCCATTATCAATTCCTTTTAACGTATAGTCACCAATACGATAGCGAATTAAACGTAAAGTAGGGTGGCCAATATGTGCTGTCATCCTTCTTACTTGGCGATTACGTCCTTCGGTAAGGGTAATACTGAGCCAACTGGTTGGAATGTTTTTTCGCTCTCTAACGGGAGGATTACGTGGCCATAAAGTTGGCTCATCTATGCGTTTAACAACGGCTGGTAATGTTAATCCGTCTTTGAGCTCGACGCCTTGGCACAGTTGTTTAATTGCTGCATCAGTTGGTTCACCTTCAACTTGTGCCCAGTAAGTTTTACTGGTTTTTTTGTTTGGCGCTGTTAAAGTGTTTTGTAATTTCCCACAATTAGTGAGCAATAGCAGGCCCTCACTGTCTCTATCTAATCGTCCTGCAGCATATACATCTTTAATGGTAATAAAGTCAGCTAAGGTTTGCCTGTTTGCTTCATCAGTAAACTGGCACAGCACATCAAATGGTTTATTAAATAAGACAATTTTTCGCTCACTGGCGGCAATGGCTGGTTTTATCTCGCGCTTTATTGAGTTATTCACTTTTTTGGTTGTAATTGCACCGCGATTATAGCTACGGCCGCTATTTCGGCGTTTTGCTGTATTATTTGGTTTAGCTGTTGTCATTGCTAGATGCACCGTGCGGGTTTTGGTAAGCCAGCAATTTTAGTTGCTTGCTTAGCTGGGCCTTTAGGAAAAAGAGTATACAGATAAATACTATTGCCTTTATCTTCACCCAGTGCTTTTGCCATTGCTTTAACTAACATTCTTATTGCTGGGCTGGTGTTGTACTCCAAATAGAAATTACGCACAAAATGAATCACTTCCCAGTGTTGGGAGGTTAATTCAATGTTTTCTTGCTCGGCAATAACGCAGGCTAATTGTTCACTCCATAACGAGTGATCAAGTAAGTAACCTTGTTTATCCGTGTCGATAATTTGATTATTAAATTCAAGCATGTATTACCACGTAATAGAGTGAGATGTTGCTAATGTTAGTGCGACAAAGTCGTCATAACTAAGCGAGTGATCGGGCTGATTGATTGTGATATCTCGTACTTTGGCGTCATCAGCAAGTATTAATAAGTGCGTTGCAAGCTGTCTAAATTGGGCAATAGCAAAGCATGCGTCACTTAATAATAATACTTTGTCTGTTGACTGGATCAGGTTAACTAATTGATCCGTGTTGTAATAGCCAAGTGGCTTGGAAAATATGTGTAAAGTGCTCATAAGTTCACTATGTGTTGTTGCTGGGCAATAAGTTGAGTTTGCTGCTGATAATTAAGCGCTTTTACTTCTACTAACAAGTTATGTTTATCAAGGCCATACTCGAGCAGAGACTTTTCACATACATAAATGTTTTCAACATCGTAAATTTCTAGCGTTCTGATGGTCTTAAAGTAGTTCTTTAAACCTATATGTTCAGGGTGTTGATGTTTTTTTAGGGCAAGTACCGCAGGGCCGCTAAATAACCAACTAATATTTTGCTCAACAGCAGCGAATATTAATGTCATATCTAATGCATCACGAATATGTAAATCATCGAAAGGACTATGGTGGCTTAAAACTAATACATTGATCATTTAAATTGCACCCATTTATCCGCATCACTGGCAAGCATTGCAAACTCAGCTAACCCTGCGACTGCAAAAACACCGGTATTATTTATATCAAGGCCACGCTTTTCGGCAGCAGTAACACACAACATAAGATGAATCCCTTGCTCATGTAATTGTTGCCATAAAGCATTAATCGCTAATTCATCAGCTGCCAAATCTAGTTGCTCGCTGGCATGAAAAACGCCGTTTTGATACAAAAAAATGGCATCAATGTTATGCCCTTGTATTAAACATGCTTGTGCAAATTTAACCAAACGTTGCGTGGTATCATGATCCGATGGTGCGCTGTGCAGAGAAAGTACAAATCGTGCCAAAACTATTCCAATAAAAAAGCCCCTAAAGAGGGGCTATTTTAACAGAACTATTTAATTAGTCATTATTTGCGCCAAGCAGTGCAAGCAATGAAGTAAACAAGTTATATACACTTAAATATAAAGAGACTGTAGCGCGAATATAGTTTGTTTCGCCACCGTTGATGATGCGGCTTGTATCAAACAAGATTAAGCCAGACATGATCAATACAACCGCTGCATTTAATACCATAAACATTAGCGAGCTGTCGATGAAGATATTAACAATGCTGGCTACAATCACAACAATAAGGCCTACCGTTAAAAAACCACCCATAAAAGAGAAGTCTTTTTTAGTATTTAGTGCATACGCAGACAAACCAAAGAAAATCAGTGCAGTTGAACCTAACGCTTGCATGATAAGCATTGGGCCATTTGGCATCGCTGCATAATGGTTAAGTAACGGACCAAGTCCCGCGCCCATTAAACCCGTAAAAGCGAATACCCATGCAACGCCTGACGCGCTTTCGGCTTTTTTATTTACAACAAATAAAAGGCCAAATGAAATAAGAGTAAAAACTAACCCCATAAAATAAGGTAGTTGTAATGCCATTGATATACCAGCCGTCACAGCACTAAATGCTAATGTCATGGCCAGTAAGAAATAGGTGTTTTTAAGTACCTTGTTTGTTTCAATGGTCGACATAACCGGTCTAGCGGTATTGTACGAATGATTAAATGCCATTTTAGAGCTCCTTTAGAAACCTATTGTAAGTTCCGATAATTAAACTGAAGTTAGATTACCAAGACTTCTATATTTGGGCAAACCTTTGTAGTTCAATAGACCGATAATTAAAAAGAAAAGTTCAATTTAGTGTGATTTTTACTCAGGGGTGAGTTAAGAATAAACAAATCAATGATTTTTTAAGCACTTGAACACTTTTTTGAAAAAAAAGCTTCACAAAGAGCACTGCCTTCTCTATTATGCAGGCCGTGCGGAGAGATGGCAGAGTGGTCGAATGCACCGGTCTTGAAAACCGGCAGGGGTTTATAGCCCCTCTAGGGTTCAAATCCCTATCTCTCCACCACCTAATTAAAATAATTGCGAGTACACTCTTATTCGTGATTTATAAATGTTTCGGAGAGATGGCAGAGTGGTCGAATGCACCGGTCTTGAAAACCGGCAGGGGTTTATAGCCCCTCTAGGGTTCAAATCCCTATCTCTCCACCATATAAAACAAAAAGGCCGTTGATAATCAACGGCCTTTTTGTTTCTGAAGTTCTCCATAAAGATTGACTAAGTCAATGTATTTTCATAATGCGCCAAATAACATGCACTTCATATAAATCCGCATAAGCCTTTAAATAAATTAACGGATCAAATCACATGCTAAACTATTGGTCGATTTTATCTGATAAGTTAATTGTTATCGGTGGAGTTGTTAGCTACTTGCAAGGCTTTGGTAATATCATTCATCGGGGCGCTGTGACTCTTCTCTGACCTGCGATATCAGATCGCCATTCTTGTTCAAAGCAATAATGACTGTTTTATTATTATCTGGTGGTGCACCCAATGCTTTTTCTTTTAACTGTGAGTCAGAATCTAAGTTTGATCGTGGGAGTGTTGATGCACATCTTTTATTGGTCTGGCCAATGACGTCCTGTTCTGACATAAAAAATGGTAAACTAACAGCCAATACGTCGCGAATCTGATATTTATTATGATCTATTTTTGAGCGTAATATGGTAACTCATTCCAGAGCGAACTTTTTTGCTAGCTTGATAGGCCGTTGAAATTTATTCATTGTTAATATTATCAAGCTATTGATGAGCTTCATTCAAAATTAAATTGTTTCTAATCTTTCATATATATCGGGTACATCCCAGTCAAAAATAGCGCGATACTTCTTAATTAAATTATTCACGCCTTCGATGATATCGTTGCGATAGGCTGCTAACTCTAATTTTTTATTTTAGCCATTTCAGTTCACCTTAAAATTTATAGATAAATCTAGACTAGGCTTTTATTAATGCCAGTTCTGTGCGAAAGCGAACAGATTTAATGAGAAATTTGTTGCAAGCTTTTAGATGAAAACCCTATCAGCGAAACAATGATTTATTGTTTATCATTTTTAATCTGGAGCAAATACGCCATGTTACATACTCTGAATAATTTAAAAAATTTAGCTATTCATGCATCGGATGGAGATATTGGGCTTACCAAAGATTTTTACTTTGATGATAAACATTGGGTGATCCGATATCTGGTGGTCGAAACTGGATCTTGGCTATTAAGTAAAAAAATATTGCTTTCACCTATATCAATCAAAGAGTTGAATCAGAAACCACAGACGCTCACTGTTACAATTTCAAGAAAACAAGTTAAAAACTGCCCTGACATGGATAGCGAAAAACCAGTTTCTAGGCAGTATGAGCTAGAATACATGCGATATTATGGTTACTCACATTATTGCGATAACACTGATATATGGGGTGGTTATTCAAGTCCTAATATGATGTCACCTGGTTATTATAGTGTCGCACCAAAGCCTGATAACTTAGATGCTCCAGATAATTTCGCAGATGTTGATGCTGCATTATCTCAAGATAATGATCATCATCTACGCAGTAGTAATGCAGTAACGGGTTATAAACTTGATGTCATAGACGGTGATCTGGGTCACTTACATGGTATGTTGATAGATACCGACACCTGGGAAATTCGTTATTTGATTATTAACACCAGTAATTGGTGGTTGGGTCATCTGGTTTTGATTGCCCCAAAATGGATTAAAGAGGTGAGTTGGCCCACTTCTAAAATCTATGTTGATATGACGCAGCAGCAAGTAAAAGATGCACCCACTTTTGATCCCTCAGTGCCTTTCAGTCTAGAGCATGAGCAAAGTATGCAAACTCATTATGGTCGTAATGGTGAATAACAATATTACCTTTGAGTTAGGTGTTTGCTTGTCTTGTTTACGTTATTTATTTAAAAATTGTTATGTTAGTAAGTCATTTATTTCAAATATTTTATTCGAGAGTTTGGGTTTGAATCCCTATCTTTCGATCTTATAAAAAAAAGGCCTACTGCTTACCTTTATTAATGCTCCATTGAATCTATACACATTCGTTGGTATGACGCGTGAGGTAGTAATATAGAAGACTTCAAACACTATTTATCAGCGGCATTAGTAAGTTGTATACCTATGTTAATAGGCTACGTTTTTTTAAGTAATGAGCTAAATCTTTCTATATCAGAGGTTGTAACAGATTCATATATGCAGGCTTTTTTGAAGAGCTAGTCTTTAGAGCTGCTTTGTTTGGTATGTTGTTTCGTTTTTATCTTTGGGGTCATCCCAGCAGCACTAATTAGTACTATAATATTCTGCTTGGGTCATATTTATCAATGACATGATGCCATTTCAGCGCAAATGGCTGTTACCATCTCAACAATAGCAGATACATGGTTTACTTGGTTATATTGCGAATGCGGCTTACGTTATATTTAATATGTCTGGTGGCGCAGCTGGCGATTTAAAAAAATCTATTCAAAGCAAAAGCCATTATTCTGAGTATCGTTTACGTTAACCTACATATCCGACGTGGGAAAAAGCGTGAAGTAACACTCTCGTCACTATTTCAAAATCAACCACATAGTTCGACTCTGTTTATTAGAACACCCACTCAAAATATTTAATGGAGATAATGATGCTTGGATTGTTTTGGTCATGATAGTTTTTAGTTCACCTTTTGTATTATTGCTAATAATTAAACATTACTTTTTTTAGAAAACATTAGTTAAAAGAGAGTTGTTTTTCTTAGAACAAGCAAAGAGAACCGATACTGTCTTAGCGATGCAAAAGAAATTAGAGATTCTAGTTGCAAGAGTCATTGAACTTGAAGAAATAGTGACCACAGTAGCATTGATTTATCGAGAAAAATCGATCAACTGTAAATTTATAGCCTCTGTATATAAAGAGGCAAAATTATACTTTTCTGTAAAGTGAATAACGCTAAACTCTATAACGGTTTAAAACTGGATCTTGCTTAGGTTAAACGGGCATCAAAATTACCCTATCATGATTGCTGTATGATTTATCATCGTAAATTACGACCATAGTCTCTATTTCGATGTTGTAAAACATCATGCATCCTTAGTATTTATTCAGGTATGATTTTAAGGACGCATTATGAAACATCGGCTTGCAAAAAGTGTTGGGTTATCATTACTTTCACCTGTGATCATTGGCAGTGTGTTAGGAGTTTATTATGCATTAACGCTCAATACCGATCCGCTGACTACCTTTTTTCAGTTACTTATGAGTGCGATAGCTAACGCGCATATTGTCGGTTTAACCATGGCTGCTTTTGTAGTACCCGGATATTTATTGATGTACAAGTACGCGAAAGTTAATTATTCGGGAGTACTGACATTAGGTTTACTCGGTGGTGCAATTTTTAGTTACTTACTCAGTGCAACAGGTGGTATGGTCTTTTTAATTAATACCGCGATGTCAGCTTTAGCGGCGGGACTGTTTTTATATGGATTAAGGTTAGGTGCGATAAAACAACAACCTCCTCAATAGCAGAATTATTAACCAAGCTTGCTGAAAATTAGGGCAAATTGCTTTTTTTTGCCCTGAAAAGGTTTCAATTATTGGCGACAAAGAGTACCTTTAGCTACTGTATGTTTGATAAGAAGTAGTTTGGTATGCAAAAGCAAGAATTTTACCAGTCATTAGTTAAACAAACTGAATCGCTAATTACTGGTGAACCTAACATTATTGCCAATATGGCGAATATTAGCGCGCTGTTATTTACGTCACTCGATGATGTAAATTGGGCTGGTTTTTATTTGATGGATTCACCAACTGAATTAGTGCTTGGTCCGTTTCAAGGTAATCCTGCATGTATCCGAATTCCTGTCGGAAAGGGTGTCTGTGGAACTGCCGCTGCAACTGCACAAACTCAACTAGTTGAAGATGTACATGCATTCGCAGGTCATATTGCCTGTGATGCAGCGTCTAATTCTGAAATAGTAATACCTATTCATAAAAATGGTGAAGTATTTGCTGTTTTAGATATCGACAGCCCAAGTATTGCTAGGTTTGATGTTGATGATAAGCAAGGTTTAGAAGCACTCGTCGCATGTTTTGAGGCAACTATTGCATGAAAGACTTAGTAAATGTACAGGATTATCTGTTTGCCATCACTGATGTAGGTGATTGGGAAGGGGATGAAGAGCATGTAGCGGAAACGCTCAACGATTTAATTCATATTGCATGGGATCGTCTTCCTGATGACACTGAATGTGAATTAATTGATGAAATAATTAACGGTATTTGGGAACACCTTCGAGGCGATATGGCTGTAATTGAAGCCGACTTTGAAGAGTTGGTCGACTGGGTAACACACTACGTCGATTCGTCCCTTGATGAAAAGATGTGAAAAATAGGTTCTAAAATGGAAACCACAAACAAGCTAAAAGATATTAATGAAGTATTGGAATTTTTATACCAAGAATTCCCAGAATGTTTTAAACAAAAAGACGGTATCAAGCCGCTGAAAGTAGGTATCTTTAAAGATATCGCTGAGCGAATTGAAGGTTCTGAAAAAGTAAGTAAGACGCAAGTACGTCAAGCGCTGAGAAAGTATACGTCTAACTGGCGTTATTTAGAAGCTGTTACTAAGTCTGAGTTTCGTATTGATCTTGATGGAAATCAAGGTGCTAAAGTGGAGCAAGAACATATTGATCATGCTCAAAAAGCACTTGAAGAAAGTCGTGCGAAAATGGCTAAACGTAAAAAGTCACAACGTCCACGTAATGATTCAGACACAAAATCTTACAAAAAGAAACCAGGCCAATTCGCTAAACCAGGCGATAAAAACGCTAAAGTTAATACCACACCAGCAAAAGCTGCGCCGGTTAAACGTTCAGGTAAAATTGAACCTTTACCAGCAAGTGAGGTCAAGGTTAATAACAAAGTTAAAGTTAAACTTGGCCAAGCCCTTGTTAATGCAGTAATCACTGAAGTGAACAAAGAAGACGTTCATGTAGAGTTGGTAACTGGCATGCAAGTTAAAACTAAAGCAGACAGCCTGTACATTATTTAAGCTGTATATAAATTAAGGAGTTGTGTATGAGTCAGAAGTTTAAGCTCATTCCGTTAGTTGCCGCCCTGTATTCAGGTTTATTATTTGCATCAGATATTGCTGATGTTAATGATGTAGTTACAGCAAAAGACTTGCCAGTACTTACGCAAGAGAGTCAGCATAGTACGGCTAGCAAACGGGTGACAAACTTATTTACTCGTGCACATTATAAACCAATTCGTTTTGATGACGCACTTTCAAGTAAAGTGTTTGACCGTTATATCGAATCCCTTGATTTTAATAAAAGCGTCTTTTTGGCTGCGGATATTGCCTCATTTGAGCAATACCGCAACCAATTTGATAATGCATTAACGACCGGTAAACTTGATTTTACCTTTGATATTTTCAACCTAAGCATGCAGCGTCGTTTTGAGCGTTATGAGTATTCTTTAAAGTTACTTGAAACACCAATGACCTTTGATAATGCGGATGAATATTACTTTGATCGTGAAGATGCTGATTGGTCACAAACGCAAGCTGAGTTAGATGAGCTTTGGCGTGAACGTGTAAAATATGATGCACTACGATTAAAAATGACCGGCAAAGATTGGCCTGGTATAAAAGAATTATTAACTAAGCGTTATCACAATGCACAAAAACGTTTAGTGCAAACCAATAGTGAAGATGTATTTCAGATAGTAATGAACTCTTTTGCGCGAAGTATTGAAGCACATACCTCCTATTTATCGCCACGCAGAGCTGAACAGTTCAAAATGGACATGGATCTTGAACTAGAAGGTATTGGTGCAGTACTAAGCTACGACGAAGACTACACGGTTATTCGCAGCTTGGTTCCAGGTGGACCTGCTGATAAATCGGAGCAAATTAAAGCTGATGACCGTATTATCGGCGTTGCTCAAGACAAAGAAGAATTTGTTGATGTCATTGGCTGGCGTTTAGATGACGTAGTTGATTTAATCAAAGGACCAAAAGGCACTAAGGTGCGTTTACAATACTTAAAAGGTGCTGATGATCATGGCGCGCCTAAAGTAGTTGAAATTATTCGCGATAAAATTCGCCTCGAAGATAGAGCTGCAAAATCAGAAGTATTCAAAGCAAAATATTCTGATTTAACCAGCAAAATAGGTGTTATTGAGATCCCTGGTTTCTACAACAACTTGTCTAAAGACGTTAAAGTAGAATTGGCGAAATTAAAAGAAGCCAAAGTAGATGGCATTATAATTGACCTACGTCAAAATGGTGGTGGTTCATTATATGAAGCAACACAACTATCTGGTTTGTTTTTTGACCAAGGTCCAGTAGTACAAATTCATACTCTAAATAATCGCATTGAAGAGCAAAAAGACCGTGATGGTGTTACGTTTTACGATGGCCCCCTTACGGTGCTTGTTGATCGTTACAGCGCATCTGCCTCTGAGATTTTCGCCGCAGCGATGCAAGACTATGGTCGAGCAGTAATAATTGGTGAGCAAACGTTTGGTAAAGGCACTGTGCAGCAGCATAAGGGCTTAGGCCGTGCTTACGATTTATACGATAATCCACTTGGCAGTGTGCAATATACGATTGCAAAGTTTTATCGTATCAATGGTGGTAGCACACAGCATAAAGGTGTGATCCCAGATATTTCATTCCCATCAGCAATTGATCCAGCGGAATGGGGCGAAAGCCAAGAGGATAATGCATTACCGTGGGACAGTATCGTACGCGCCAAATATAACTCGGTTGATGACTTACACCCAGCCATTGCTTACTTAAGCAAAGCGCATGCTGAACGCATTAAATCAGAACCAGAGTTTAACTATGTTTTTCAAGATATTACGCGTTATAAAGAAGAGAAAGACCGGAAAACTATTTCTCTTGTAGAAGCGCAGCGTATTAAAGAAAAAGACGATGGTGAAGCGCGTGCATTAGCTCGTACTAATGAAAGGCTTACTCGTTTAGGTGAAAAACCGATTGAGAGCTTGGATGATGCGCCTGATGTCTTAGACGACTTAGATCCATTCCTAGAAGAAGCTGCATTAATTACCCAAGATTATATTAAGTTTGGTCGTGTAGCTAAGAAATAACTTGTTTTACATATTAATAAAAAAGGCGCTTTGGCGCCTTTTTTGCTGCCTAAAACTCTTGATATTGCTATAATTACTGATTAAACGCTGACAAAAGTAAGTAACTTAGTTAGGCTAAGCGTCGCGTCTGTGCTAAAAAATAATAATTAAACGCGCATAAAAATGCGCGTAGGAGTCTCAATTTTGAATTCACAAAAAGAAAAACCCATCCTACAGGCCAGCTTTTTCGATGCCTTGATCCCAATTTCTGTACTGATTTGTTTATTAGGTGCTGCGGTCTATTTATTTGGCGATAGTTCGTCATCAGGGCCGAATCAAATTGCGCTACTGTTTGCTACATTTACAGCTGCACTTATTGGCCTTAAAAATGGCTATACTTGGAAAAAACTTGAACAAGCGATGATAGAAGGGATCACTCTATCTTTGGGCGCTATATTAATTTTGTTAATGGTTGGCGCGCTGATCGGCACTTGGCTGCTGTCAGGCACTGTACCTACGCTTATTTATTATGGTTTACAGGTAATTAATCCTAGTTGGTTTTACGCAGCAAGCTGTTTAATTTGTGGCATTGTAGCAATGAGTATTGGTAGCTCTTGGACCACGGCGGCGACAATAGGTGTAGCGCTACTCGGTGTTGCTACTGGCCTTGGATTAGAGCAAACAGTGACGGCCGGTGCCGTAATATCTGGGGCTTACTTTGGCGATAAACTCAGTCCATTGTCTGAAACAACAAATTTAGCTCCTGCGGTTGTGGGAGCTGATTTATTCGAGCATATTCATCATATGCTATGGACGACTGTACCAAGTTTTGTGATTGCACTAATCATCTTTATTTTTATGGGCTTTAATGCCACAGCGTCAAGTGAGGCTGGGCGTATTGATGAAATAACCGCTATTCTACAACAAAACTTTAATATAGGTTTAGAGATGCTGGTGCCACTGATTGTTTTACTGGTGTTAGCAATTAAAAAAATGCCTGCATTTCCGGCAATTTCAATCGGTGCGGTACTTGGTGCAGTATGGGCAATGATTTTTCAATCAGACCTAATTGCAACACAAATTGATGGCTCTCAGGGGCAAATTGTCGGTTATTTTAAATTGGTTTGGAGTACATTTTTTGATGGCTTTAGTATCCTCACAGGCGATGAAAAAATGGATTCATTACTCAGTGGTGGTGGAATGTCTGGCATGTTAACCACAACGTGGCTGATTATGACGGCATTGATGTTTGGCGCCATTATGGAAAAAACAGGTTTATTAGATATTTTTGTAAAAAGTATTCTTAAAATTGCGAAAAGCACTGGCTCTTTAATTACTGCAACTATTGCGACCTGTATTGGTACCAATGTAATTGCTGCAGATCAGTATATCGCTATTGTGGTCCCTGGTCGGATGTTTAAAGAAGAATATGCAAAGCGTGGTTTGAAACCTGTTAATTTATCAAGAACATTAGAAGATGGCGGGACGATCACCAGTCCCCTGATCCCTTGGAATACCTGTGGTGCATATATGCAAAGTGTATTATTGATCAACCCATTTGATTATGCGCTATATGCATTTTTTAATCTTATAAATCCATTACTAGCTGTTATTTATGCTTACCTAGGCATTAAAATTTTACGTATTAAGCCAAAACAATAGCCATAAATTATACGCTCCTCTGCTAAGAGGAGCCACTTTGGAGTTTCACATGACTGCATTAAAAAAACCTCAAGCACAGTATCTTAAAGATTACCAAGCTCCACCATTTTTAATTGATCACATTGATTTGACCTTCGATTTATTGCCGTTAAACACCCGTGTTACGAGTGTAATGACGATCACGAAAAAAATAGCTGGTGTGGCAGATTTAGTGCTTGATGGCATTGATTTGACACTGATCTCAATTACTGTAGATAACAACGCATATACAGATTATGACCTACTTGATGAGCAGCTTGTGATCCATAATTTACCAGCGCAATGTCAGCTTACAATCGTTAATGAAATAGCGCCAAAAACTAACACATCCTTAGAAGGTTTATATCTATCTGGCGGGGCGTATTGTACACAATGTGAAGCGCAAGGTTTTAGAAAAATAACCTATTATCTTGACCGCCCAGACGTACTTGCAAGCTTTGACGTGACGATTATTGCTGAAGAGCAGTTTACTCATTTATTATCAAATGGTAATAAATTAGCGGAAGGTAAATTAGACAATGGCCGTCACTTTGCAAAATGGCAAGACCCATTCAAAAAGCCAAGTTACTTGTTCGCACTTGTTGCAGGGGACTTTGATGTACTTGAAGATACCTTTGTTACGCAAAGTGGTCGTACAATAGATTTAGCCTTGTTTGTTGATAAAGGGAATTTACCGAAAACTCCTCATGCGATGGCATCACTTAAAAAATCAATGCAGTGGGATGAGCAGCGTTTTAATCTTGAGTATGATTTAGATATTTACATGATCGTTGCTGTGGATTTTTTCAATATGGGCGCGATGGAAAATAAAGGTCTGAATATTTTCAACTCTAAATGTGTGTTGGCTAATCAAGAAACCGCCACTGATAAAGATTATCACACTATAGAGTCAATCGTTGGCCATGAGTATTTTCATAACTGGACAGGGAACCGAGTGACTTGTCGTGATTGGTTTCAACTGTCGTTAAAAGAAGGCTTAACAGTTTTTCGTGATCAAGAGTTTAGCAGTGATTTAGGCTCGCGGGCACTGAATCGTATTGATGCGGTTAAAGTAATGCGTACTCATCAATTCAGTGAAGATGCCGGTCCTATGGCACATCCGATCCGTCCTGAACAAGTGATTGAGATGAATAACTTCTATACAGTAACTGTGTACGACAAAGGCGCTGAAGTTATCCGTATGATGCACACGTTATTGGGAGAAGAAAAGTTCCAGCAGGGCATGGCACTTTATTTTCAGCGTCATGATGGGCAAGCCGTTACCTGTGATGATTTTGTTGCGGCTATGAGTGATGCCTCAGGTATCGATTTAACTCAGTTTAAACGTTGGTATAGCCAAGCTGGCACACCACGGCTAATCGTAAAACAAGAGTATGATAAGCTCAGTGGTACTTTTTCACTGCATATAGAGCAGCTGGCACCGCTTAATCAGCCAGAAAATGCGCCATTACATATCCCATTTGCTATCGAGCTACTTAATCAACAGGGCGAGTCTGTCTCTTTACAGTTTGAAGGACAGCCACTTGATCATGTCTTAGATGTTACAACAGCGCAGCAAACGTTTAGCTTTGATGGTTTAACCGCGAAGCCTGTAGCGGTGCTACTAGAGGATTTCTCTGCGCCGTGTATTGTTGAGCAACAAAATACAGCCACTGAATTATTACACATTATGCGCTTTGCGCGCAGTGACTTTTCGCGTTGGGATGCTCAACAACAATTGTTCATTGGGGCGGTTAAAGGGGCCATTATAACACCTGAAAATAATCAATTGGATCCAGCAATTATTACTGCATTACGTAGTTTATTAGTTGATCAGGAGGGAGATTTAGCTTTAATTGCTGAATTATTAAAGCTGCCTAGTTTTGATACCCTCGCAGCTGAGTTTAATGTGATCCCTGTGGATCAATTGGTTGCGGTGACAAATCAGTTTGAGTTACAAATTGCTCAGCAACTGCGTAGTGAGTTCTTAGACTGTTATCAAAGTTTAATTGATGACGGCTCTGTAAGTGCAACAGCTGTCGCTATACGTGCATTAAAAGGTATGTGCTTGCATTATTTGGCAAAAATTAATGAGCTTGATATCAATCAACTTCTTGTTAGTACTGCTAATTCACACAATATGACCAATGTACTCGCCGCGCTCAGTGCAGTGGTAAAAGCTGATAATCCATTAGCAAAAGAGTTGTTAAACCAATTTGACAGTCAGTGGCGCCATGATGTGTTAGTGATGGATAAGTGGTTTGCATTGCAAGCAATGCAAGGTGGCGATGACGCCATTAGTAATATCAAAAAGTTATATGATCACCCTTGTTTTGATTTTTCAAACCCAAACCGTGTCAGGGCACTAGTGGGCAGTTTTAGTCATTTTAATACCGCACAGTTTCACCGTGAAGATGGTACAGGTTATCAATTGCTAGGTGACTTACTAGTTAAGCTTAATGCAATCAACCCCCAAAATGCATCACGTATGTTAACGCCATTTATGTCATGGCGCAGATATGATGAGGTACGTTCAGTTGCAATCAAAGCTCAGCTGCAACGCCTAGCTTTGCTTGATAATTTAAGTGATGACTTGTTTGAAAAAGTTGATAAAGCACTACAATAAATTATGATCGAATATTATTTTTTACTGAACTTAACCTACAAGCAGTGCATGGATTACTACGAAGGTAAGTATACATCAGTTCAAGTAATTGAAGATGGTGGCAAAAAAGTACGTTTTGCCGCCAGCCATTTGCGTCCTTTTATTTCCTCTTTAGGGGTAAGAGGGCGCTTTCGACTTTTGCTTACTCCAGAGTATAAATTTTTACGTTTGGAGCGTGTTGCCTAAAACAATATTTTAAAATAATCACTTATAATATTGTTTTTTTGTTAATTCGATTTGTCCTATTGTTAATTTACGTGTATAAATTATCTGGTAGGACGTCTTACCATTAGGTTAACGTCAACTAAACAGAAAAATTATGACCGATTGAACGCGTTCTATTTGTAATTTCTTTATTTCGCTTCTATCGTTACGACTACACTAAAAACAATAACTTGATCACAAAATTACCCGCGACAGGGGGAACACACAATGATAAGAAGATCGCTTTTTGTTAAAAATAAACTAGTACTAGGCATCGCAGCCGCTACTTTAGGGTTATCAGCAGCACACACACAGGCTGCAACGTTTGAGGCTGGAGGGTTTGATATAACCTTCGACTCTGCTTTTTCTTATGGACAAAGTATCCGTGTTGAAGACCGAAACTTTAACTTAATAGGTAAAAGTAATAACCCGTCTTTTGATTGGACAGGTTATAACTCTGTATTAAATCCAATTTATTCAGCGCAAGATGTCTGGGCCCAACCTGGCTCTTACTCTAATAACGGCGACGCTGGTGATTTGAACTTTGATAGCGGTGAATCTTTTTCAAAGCTGTTGAAAGGGACGCATGATTTATCTATCAACAAAGATAACTATGGTCTATTTACTCGATTTATGTATTTTTATGATTTTGAATTGATGGATGGCGATCGTGCCTATGTTAATCCAACTTCAGGGCAAGGAGTTGATCCTTGTGATGATAAAGACACAAAGAAACAAAGCTGCGCAGATATTCGTCTATTAGATGCTTACGTATGGGCTAACTTTGATTTAAATGACGGCAATAACCCACTTTCTATTCGTCTAGGACAACAAGTTATAAACTGGGGAGAAAGTACATTAATTTCTCACGGTATTAACGTAAATCCGGTCGATATTGATCGGTTAAAAGCGCCGGGTGCAGAGCTTAAAGAAGCTTTTATTCCAGTTGGTATGTTATGGGCATCTTTAGGGATCACTGAAAATGTGACTTTGGAAGGCTTTTACCAATACCAATGGCATGAAACACGTTTACCTGCAGCTGGAACGTATTTTTCAACCAATGACTTTGCCGCTGAAAATGGTTATCAGCAAAATGTACAGCTTGGTTTTACCTCCAACCCAGATATCGATTTAGCGTTTTTAACTGATAGCTTAAATAATTTGATGACTACCTTTGGTCAAGCTGCTGCCGCTAAAGGGATCGACCCTGCAAGTCCCGCAGGGCAAGCATTATTGGCACAAACTTATCTGGCATACCCTACTAAAGTCGCTCTTAAAGGCAAAGGGGATGATGGTAAAACTGAGCCTGATGATGGTGGTCAATATGGTTTACGTTTAGGTATGTTTTTACCAGATTTTTATGACACTGAAGTTGCACTTTACCATGTAAACTACCATAGCCGCCGTCCTCTTATTTCAGGTCGCGTATCTAACTTTACACAAGCGTCACTGGCCCAAGATTTAGCCATGTTAGCAACGACTAAAATTACCTCTGACAATGTCTCTGATTTAAAAGCATTTGCTAAAGCAACCAATGAGTATCCAGAAGATATTAAATTGTATGGGTTAAGCTTTAATACATCAATAGGTGAAACGGCGTTTGCTGGTGAGTTCACCTTCCGTGAAGACGAACCACTACAAATCGATGACGTAGAATTGCTTTATGCTGCTATGCCTGAGCAATTAGCGTTAGCGGGACTTCGTCCTGAGTTTGCCGGTATTTCACAAATGAGTCAGGGTAACGCAGTTAGTGTTGTAGGCCCTGGGGAATTAGCAAAAGGTTATATTGAGCGTAATACTAGCCAATTGCAGTTTACAGCAACACATTTATTTGGCCCATCACTGGGTGCAGATAGCTGGGCTGTAGTGGGTGAAATTGGCGGCGTGCGCATAAATAATATGCCTGAATACGATGAAATGCGTTTAAATGTTTCAGGCACTGGTCGAAGCGGTATTATGACCGGCCCTAATGCAGATGATTACTCAACACTTCATATGGCTTTGTCTAATGGTCCCGAACAAAAAGAGTTTGCGACAGCATCATCATGGGGATATCGCTTAATTGCTAAAGGCGATTATTACAACTTCTTTAAAGGAGTTAATTTTTCACCTCGCTTTGTTTTCTCACATGATGTAAATGGTAACACACCAGACCCGATGTTCTTGTTTATTGAAGATCGCAAGTCACTTGGAGTGACAGCCAACTTTAATTATCAAAATGCATGGTCATTTGACTTTAGCTACAACTCTTTCTGGGGTGGCGGAGATACCAATACTTTCTCAGACCGTGATTTTGTTTCTTTTAATATTAAATATTCAATTTAAGGGTATCATGATGATAAAAAAACCTACCCTCATTGCACTAACGCTATGTAGTTTATTTTCTACAACAGCGGTCGTTGCAAAAATGACGAGCGAAGAAGTTGCGCGCTTAGGTGCAGATCTAACCCCATTAGGTGCTGAAAAAGCGGGTAATGCTGATGGCTCAATTCCGGCATGGACAGGTGGTATTACTAAAGCACCGGCAGGTTATACGCCGGGAATGCATCATCCAGATCCGTATGCTGACGACAAAGTACTTTTCACCATTGATAAATCAAATGTTGATAAATACAAAGCAAATTTAAGTCCTGGTCAAGTAGCTCTTTTTGAAGCGTATCCAGATACGTTTAAAATGAACATCTATACTACTCATCGCAGTGCTTCAAACCCACAGTTTGTCTATGATGCAACAAAACAATACGCACCAACTGCAGAGTTGATTGAAGAAGGTAATGGGATAAAAAATACTGCTATTGGCATTCCTTTTCCTATTCCAAAAACTGGCTTAGAGGCAATTTGGAACCATTTATTACGCTACCGTGGTCTGTCAATTGAGCGTTTTGGCGGTCAAGCGGCTCCAACAGCCTCAGGTTCGTATAATATGGTTGGCTTTGATGAGCAACTGTTAGTTAAGTACTCAGATCCAAAAGCAACACCTGCAGAGTTACAAGAATCTAATATTTTGTTTAAATTTAAACAAAAAGTCACCGAACCTGCGCGTTTAGCTGGCACGGCGCTATTAGTTCATGAAACCATGGACCAAATTTTAACTCCACGACAAGCGTGGACTTACAATTCTGGCCAGCGTCGTGTTCGTCGCGCGCCTAATGTTGCTTATGATGCACCAGGAACAGCAGCTGATAGCTTGCGTACAACCGATGATTTCGATATGTTTAACGGTTCGCCAAACCGCTATACATGGACGCTCAAAGGTAAGCAAGAGCTTTATGTACCATACAATAGTTATAAGCTACACAGTGATAAGTTACAGTATGACGATATTCTGATGGCCGGTCACATCAACCCGGAACATGTGCGTTATGAAAAACACCGTGTTTGGGTTGTAGAAGCAGATCTGAAAGGCGACACTCGTCATATTTATAAGAAGCGCGTATTTTATATTGATGAAGATAGCTGGCAAGTTCAAGTGACGGATATCTATGATAACCGTGACCAAATGTACCGTGTAGCGATGGCTCATACAATTAACTATTACGATGCGCTCACTAACTGGAGTACGTTAGACGTTTACTACGATTTGAATTCACGCCGTTACCTAGCGATTGGTTTAGATAACCAAGAGAAAATGTATGATTTCTCACAATCGTTTAATGATAATGAATTTACCTCAAGTGCACTGCGCCGCGAAGGTCGTTAATACACTCTAAGCACCTGGAATTATCTAGGTGCTTTTTTATTATTTCAAATCGCGTTTGTCACTCTGACACGCACTGGGTCATGACACTAACCGAGTCCCCCGACTGCACGTTATATACCGACAAACACATTCTTTTCAAGGCGATTTTAATTTATGAAGTACATGCTTTATGCAGGTCTTGCCGCTGTGGCGAGCCTTTCAACTCTTTCTATTGCAGCTGAACCACTTGCTGCAATTGTCGCAACTAAAGCAGATAAAACCCTGTTGACTGATATTGAATACACAGGAAAGCAACTGGTCGCTGTCGGAAAACATGGCACTATAATTACAAGCAGTAATGCAAAAAATTGGCAACAAGCGAGCGTTCCAACGCAAGTGTTATTAACGGCGGTTGCCTTCAGTGGCAGTGAACTTGGTTGGGCTTGCGGGCATGATGCGACTATTATTCATACCAATGATGGTGGTGCAAACTGGCAGTTGCAACAGGTGAACACGCAATTAGATAAACCTTGCTTAGATATTTTATTTACCAGTGAACTTCACGGCTTTGCTGTGGGTGCCTATGGTATGTTTTATGAAACCAGTGATGGTGGCAAACATTGGCAAAAGCGTTTTCTGGATTCTTTATTATTTGCAGATGATAGAGATTACTTAAATGATTTAAAAGAATCAGATCCACAAGGCTATGAAGCCGAAACTGCATCAATATTGCCGCACTTTAATCGTATTGTCACAACAAAAGATAAACTTATGTTAGTGGGCGAAATGGGTTTGTTAGCGCACAGTACAGACAACGGAAAAACATGGCAACGCGATGAAGAAATCTACCGTGGTTCCTTTTTTGCTTATGCCAGCGATGAACAAGGGCAAGAAATAGTTGCGGGTTTAAGAGGCAATATTTTTAGCCGTCAGGTAGGTGAGCAATGGCAACCAATAAGTAATAATAAAACCGCCACAATCAATAGTATTATCGCTAGCGGTGATAATCAATGGTTGTTACTTGCCAACAGCGGTGTGATTTTCCACTATAAAAATAATCAACTTACTATTGAGCAGTTAGCGGATGGTAAAGCAATTCTTGATGCCGTTATTTTTGAAAATCAATTGGTTATGGCATCAGAAAATGGCATTAAAGTGAAGGGGATGGCTCCATAATGCACACAATCGTCAATTTTTTAGAGAAAGCAGTTTTTCGTCATCGATTAATGATGGTGATAAGTTTTATTTTAATAACATGTTTTTTAGGTTTTAAAGCCACACAAATCCAACTTGATGCTTCATTTAATAAAAATATTCCGCTTAATCATGATTATATGAAAGTGTATTTAAAGCATGAAAAGCAATTTGGTGGCGCAAATAGTATTTTGATCTCAGTGTGTGATGATAGCGGTG
The DNA here is from genome assembly GCF_014164235.1 of Pseudoalteromonas sp. SG44-17. Taxonomy (NCBI): domain Bacteria; kingdom Pseudomonadati; phylum Pseudomonadota; class Gammaproteobacteria; order Alteromonadales; family Pseudoalteromonadaceae; genus Pseudoalteromonas; species Pseudoalteromonas sp. SG44-17. Next base: position 91,887 of record NZ_JACJEV010000007.1, read on the forward strand.
ATATTTTTAATCCTGAGTTTTTCACCCAATTAAAAGCCGTTCATGATCAGTTATATTTTATTCCTGGGGTGAATCGTCCGTTAGTGAATTCAATTTTTTCACCCAGTGCACGTTTTGTTGAAGTTGTTGAAGACGGTTTTGCGGGTGGGCCAATTATTCCCGCCAATTTTACTGCTGATCAACGAGGCTTAGCGGTTGTTAAAGAGAATATCGAAAAAGCGAAAGTCGTAGGCAGGATGATTGCCTCTGATTATTCGTGTGCGATGGTAACCGCGCAGTTGATGGAAACTGATCCGCAAACGCAAGAAAAATTAGATACGTTAGCGTTTGCACAAAAGCTAGAAAGCGAAATTCGAGAGCCATTGAGCACTGATAAAGTAAGTATCCACATTATTGGTTTTGCCAAAATGGCCGGTGATATTGCCGAAGGTGCGAAAGGGGTTGTGTTATTTTTTGCTATTGCTATCGCGTTTACTTTCATCATGGTGTGGTTATTTTGCGGCAGCATCAAGCTCACTATTTTACCTATAGCCTGTTCAATTATTGCCGTGGTTTGGCAGTTAGGGATATTGTCGAGCTTAGGCTTTGGTCTAGATCCAATGTCGATTCTAGTACCATTCTTAGTGTTCGCAATCGGCGTAAGTCATGGCGTACAGATGATCAATGCAATAGGTAAAAAAGTCGCCGAAGGAAGCAGTAATACGCGTCTTTGCTGTCAGGCTAGTTTTAGATCGCTGTTAATACCCGGTGGTATTGCATTGCTGTCAGACACGGTCGGCTTTTTGACGTTACTAACCATAGATATAGGTATAATTCGTGAACTGGCTATCACAGCAAGTTTAGGTGTGGCTGTTATTATTTTTACTAATTTGATTTTATTGCCAGTATGGGCATCGTATATGCGCTTTGAAAACACAGTTCATATTCAATCAGGCAACAGCGAAAAACCAAACTTACTTGATTCAATTCGTGATCTGTTAGTCAAAGCCACGGATCCTAAATGCGCGAAAATCATTATTGGCTGCACCTTAGTATTGTTTGCTGTAGGTTATTGGCAAGCAGGGAAAATGCATATCGGCGATTTACATGCAGGTGCACCGTCATTGCATCAAGATGCCCGTTATAACCAAGATACCTTTTTAATATCGGACAAATATACGATTTCATCCGATATTCTAAAAGTGATTGTCGAAGCTTACCCTGCAGCATGTACTGAGCACGACGTAATGGAGCGCATTAGTCGTTTTCAATATAAAGTTGAAAACTTAGCAGGTGTTCAATCAGCAGTATCCCTAAGCTCAGTAGCGCAGTCGGTTAATGCCGGGTATAACGAAGGTAATTTAAAATGGCAAAGTTTGCCTCGTAATACGGCAAGTTTGGTGCAATCTACCTCACGAGTCGAAACCAGTACCGGTTTACTCAATGGTGATTGTTCAGTTATGCCTGTGATTATCTTTTTAGATGATCATAAAGCGCAGACCATTGAACATATCATTGCCAGTGTTAAACAATTTGCCATTGAAGAACAAACCGATATGCTGCAGTTTAAGCTGGCCTCAGGGCCTGTCGGCGTCATGGCTGCGACGAATGAATCAGTTTCTGCTGCACAATTACCTATGATGTTATACGTTTATGGTGCAGTTATTATTTTATGCTTGATTAGCTTTAAGAGTGTAAAAGCGACCATAGCGGTAGTGTTACCCTTGTATATTGTATCGACTCTTGCGCAAGCTTTAATGGTACAACTTGAAATCGGTCTGACGGTTTCAACGTTGCCAGTGATTGCACTAGGTGTAGGTATTGGGGTGGATTATGGGATTTATATTTTGTCATCGATGATGGGGCAATTAAAGCAAGGTGTTGCCTTACCAGTGGCGTATCGTAATGCACTCGTTGAGCGTGGTAGTGCGGTGTTATTTACCGGTATCACGTTAGCTATTGGTGTGAGCACCTGGATTTTCTCTGATCTTAAGTTCCAAGTGGACATGGGAATATTGTTAACCTTCATGTTTTTAGTCAATATGCTTGGCGCAGTATTACTTTTACCAGCAATTGGTAGTTTGATCTGGACTGACCAGAAAAAATAATGTGAATAATTTTGCTCCTAAATGGCCTGTAAAGGCCATTTATATCTATAATTTGTGAATAGATGACCAAATAGCTGAAATGCTTAAAATGTTTTCATCGAAAGGGCTGTTTATTAATTTTAAAAGGGTTAGAATTTGCCTGACTCCACACAATAAATTGCTGTACAAATTTTCCATCTAAGTAGGTGGTATAGATTTAAGGAACATGTAATGACACGAAATGAAGGGCAAGCCTCGGTTATCTTAGATAATGTCTGTAAGCTGATCCAGAAAAAAGTTCACGCTGATAATGTGTTACTCGTTGAGAAATTCGCCAAATCCTTGTACAGCAATATGTCTAAAGAAGATTTGGCACATCGCAATGATAGTGACTTATATGGCGCTGCACTTAGCCTATGGAACTCGCTAGAAAAAAATACCTCTGATGATGCGGTGATCCGCGTTTTCAATCCTGAAGTAGCAAAAGATGGCTGGCAGTCATCACACACAATCGTCGAAATTATCGCTAAAGATATGCCATTTTTAGTTGATTCTGTTCGTATGGCGATGACCCGCGAAAATATCGCATCTCACTTGCTATTACACAGCCCACTTAAGATTCAACGCGATAAAAACGCTAAAATTTCGGCTTTATCAAATTTAAAAGCCGAACAAGAGTCTAGCTCTACAAAAACAGTGTTTTTTATCGAAATTGATCGCCAAACAGATTCTTCAGTGATTGACTCGTTCAAAAAAGAGCTTGAGTCAGTGTTGAACGATGTGTCTACTGCGGTAGAAGATTGGCAACCGATCCGCAAAAAGTTAATTGCGGTCAGTAAAGAATTACCAAAACGTAACCATAACAACAATGCAAGTGAAGTTGCAGAGACTGTTGAATTCTTAGATTGGTTAGTAAAAGATAATTTTACATTAATGGGCTATCGCCAATACGATTTGTCGCCAGTACAAGGCGATTACCAGCTCAAAGGTAAAATCGAGGGCAGCTTAGGTTTGATGAAGAATTCAACCGAAGAGCATTCTCGCCTGTTATCTGAATTACCAGAAGTTGCCCGTCAAGAAGCCCGTAGCAATAACCTGTTGATCCTTACAAAAACCAATTCGTTATCACGCGTACATCGCCCAGCATACATAGATTATGTAGGGATTAAACGTTTTGATGATGAGGGGAATGTGATTGGCGAAGACCGTTTCATCGGGTTGTTTTCATCAAGTTTTTATAACAACAGCGCCGCTGATGTGCCAGTTTTAAAAAGTAAAATAAATCGCATCATGGAAATGTGTGATTTTGCCAAAGGCACTCATGCTTATAAAGCGGTATTAAATATTCTTGAAACCTATCCGCGTGATGAACTTGTTCAGGCCCGTGAAAGCGAGTTACTTGAAGTTGCAATGGGTGTTTTACAAGTACAAGAGCGCGATATGTGTCGCTTATTTGTGCGTAAAGATGCCTATGGTCGTTTTTTCTCTTGCATGGTCTATGTTCCGCGTGAGCGTTATAACACAGCACTGCGTCGTGAAACACAAGATATTTTAGGCAATGCATTTAATTCAGACGATAAAGTCGAATTTACTACCTTCTTCTCTGAGTCTACACTGGCGCGTACTCATTATACCGTGCGTGTGACTGACAACAATATAGAATATAACGTGAAAGACATCGAAAATAATTTAGTAGAAGCCGCTCGTACTTGGGAAGATAAATTACAATCAGCACTGTTAGAGTCTGCTGGTGAAGCACGTGGTAACGAATTAAACCGCAAATATTGTAATGCGTTTGCTCGTTCTTACAAAGATGAAGTACTGCCAAGTGCCGCTGTTGTTGATATTGAAAAGCTTGAACTATTGAATGACGATAACAAGCTTGAAATGTTGTTTTACCGTCCGCAAGAAGAAGCGAACAGCAACATTGTACGTTTGAGCTTATTCCACAAAGATGAGCCAATCCATTTATCAGACGTTATGCCAATGCTTGAAAACTTTGGCTTGCGCGTCATTGGTGAAACGCCTTATTCGGTTAAAACCAGCGATGGCCGTATCAACTGGATCATGGATTTCTCAATGCTACTTGATAGCAAAGGCATTGCAGATTTCGATAAAGTATCAGCACGTTTTCGTGCCGCACTTACTAGTGTGTGGAGTAACCGTTTAGAAAATGACGGCTTTAACCGTTTAGTGTTAATGGGTGGCTTAACTGGTCGCGAAGCCTCAATTTTACGCGCTTATGCAAAATACATGCGCCAAGTTGGGGTTACTTTCTCGCAAACCTACATCGAGAGCACATTAGCTAATTACCCGCACATTGGTTCGCAAATTGTTAATTTATTTGCTAAAAAGTTCTCTGTTAAAAGCCCTGCTAGTGTTAAAACGCTTGATAAGCTAATTGCGCAAATTTATGTAGAACTTGAAAACGTTGCTAACTTAGATGATGACCGTATTATTCGTTTATACGTCGATATGATCATTGCTACGCTGCGTACTAACTACTTCCAAAAAGATGACATAGGTCAGTTTAAGTCTTATGTGTCGTTCAAAGTAAATCCAAGCTTAATTCCAGATATGCCATTGCCATTACCGGCATTTGAAATATTTGTTTATTCTCCACGTGTAGAAGGTGTGCATTTACGTGGTGGTAAAGTTGCGCGTGGTGGCCTGCGTTGGTCAGATCGTCGTGAAGATTTCCGTACGGAAGTACTAGGTCTAGTTAAAGCACAACAAGTAAAGAATACAGTTATTGTACCTGTAGGCTCAAAAGGCGGCTTTGTTTGTAAACAACTGCCAACGGATCGTGACGCATTCTTCAAAGAAGGCCAAGAGTGTTACAAAATCTTCATTCGTGGTTTATTAGATATCACAGATAACATTATCCAAGGTGAAATTGTTCCGCCGGTTGATGTAACTCGTCATGATGAAGATGATGCATATTTGGTTGTAGCAGCTGATAAAGGTACAGCTACTTTCTCTGATATTGCCAATGGCATTGCCAATGAATATAACTTCTGGCTAGGTGATGCATTCGCATCAGGTGGTTCAGTAGGTTATGACCATAAGAAAATGGGTATTACGGCCAAAGGCGCATGGGAATCGGTTAAACGTCATTTCCGCGAAATGGACATTGATACACAAACAACTGATTTTACGGTAGTTGCAATTGGTGATATGGCTGGGGATGTATTTGGTAATGGTATGTTGTTATCCAAGCATATCCGTTTACAAGTGGCATTTAACCACATGCATATCTTTGTTGATCCAAACCCAGATTCAGCAACGTCTTACCCAGAGCGCGAGCGCCTATTTAACTTACCTCGTTCATCGTGGGAAGACTACAACAAAGACTTGATTTCAGCGGGCGGCGGGGTGTTCTCACGTGCGGCTAAATCAATCACTTTAACGCCAGAAATGAAAAAAATGTTGGGCACTAAAAAAGCCAGCATGACACCAAACGAGTTGATCAAAGCATTCTTAATGATGGAATTCGATCTATTATGGAATGGCGGTATTGGTACTTACATCAAGAGCAGTAAAGAAAGCGATGCAGATGTAGGCGACCGTGCAAATGACGCCCTACGTATCAATGGTAGTGAGCTTGGTGCAAAAGTACTCGGTGAGGGTGGCAACTTAGGTGCAACCCAATTAGGACGAATTGAATTTGCTGCTAAAGGCGGTCGCGTTAATACTGACTTCATCGATAACGTAGGTGGTGTTGCGTGTTCTGATAACGAAGTAAATATCAAAATTTTACTTAATGGTTTAGTTACAGCCGGTGATTTAACGCGTAAACAACGTGATGAACTACTGTATTCAATGACCGATGAAGTTGCACAACTGGTACTGAAAGATTGTTATCGCCAAACGCATACACTGTCAATTACGCAATCAAAAGGCTCATCAACGCTTAAAGAAAAAGTACGCTTTATTCATGCCCTTGAAAAAGATGGCAAGTTAAATCGTGCAATTGAATTTATTCCAAGCGATGAAGAGTTGGCAGAACGCGCTGCAGCGGGTAAAGATTTAACTCGCCCAGAGTTATCTGTGCTTGTGTCGTACGCTAAAATGGTACTTAAAGAGTCACTCGTGACTGACGACATCACAGAAAATCCATATTATCGTCAGCTATTAGTGAAGTCTTTCCCTTTACCACTACGTGAAAAGTTCAATACTGCGATGGATAATCACCCACTGCGTAAAGAGATTATTGCTACTAAATTAGCTAATAATATCGTTAACGATATGGGTCTGAACTTCATGGTACGTATGCATGAAGAAACTGGCGCAAACGAAGCTGAAATAGCGTTATGTTACTCTGTTGCCAGTGAAGTATTCCAAATGCGTGATACTTGGTCTGCAATTGTTGATCTTGATAACAAGATCCCAGCCGCAGTGCAAACTGAAATGTTGTATCAGTTACGTCGTACAGTACGCCGAGCAACACGTTGGTTCTTACGTCATCGCAATAAAGCGCAAAATATTGAGCAAACAATTGCCTTCTTTGCACCGACCTTCGCTGATTTAAGTGCAAACTTAACTAACTACATGGTTGAAAAAGAAAGTGAACGTTTATCTGCGGCCGCAGACAAGCTTATTGAAAGTGCAGTGCCAGCTGAGCTTGCAACACGCATTGTATCGCTCTCTAGCTTGTTCTCAGTAATGGACTTAGCAGAAGTTGCTGCAAATTCAGGGCGTAGTATTGATATGGTATCTAATACCTACTTCAAACTAGGTGCACGGATGGGACTGCATTGGTTCCTTGACCAAATTACTCATCAGCCGGTGGCGAATCATTGGCAAGCATTGGCCCGCGCTTCATACCGTGAAGAACTTGATTGGCAACAACGTACACTATCTGAAGTTGTTTTAAATAACTTTGCTGGTGATAACAAAGATGTTGACGGTCAAATTGATCAGTGGATGGACAGCCAAGATTTGTTACTACAACGCTGGAAGCAAATGTTAGCTGAATTTAAGACTTCACAAAGCCATGATTTTGCTAAGTTCTCAGTTGCATTACGTGAACTTATGCTACTTAGTCATAACTGTGATACATCTGCAAAATAAGCAATTGACACTGACTGGTTATTTTCTCACATGAAAATAATGAGTTAATCGTTAAAATTGTTATACAATACCCCAGCCTAGTCTGGGGTATTTTTTTATTAAGAGGATTATTTATGTTTTACGATCTTGCTCGCCGTTTTATGTTCACCCGTGATGCGGAATGGGCCCATGAATTTGCACTTCATAACTTACGCCGTTTTAACAATACCCCATTCAGTGCTGCATGGTCGCAATCAGTGGCAGATCGTCCAGTCGAATTTTTAGGTTTACAGTTTAAAAACCCAGTAGGATTAGCAGCTGGCCTTGATAAAAATGCAGAATGTATTGATGCGTTTGCAAAGATGGGTTTTGGCTTTATTGAGGTAGGTACTGTGACACCTCGTCCACAAGTCGGTAATGACAAGCCGCGTATTTTCCGTCTGCCAGAGTCAAATGCAATTATCAATCGTATGGGCTTTAATAATAAAGGTGTTGATAACCTAATTAATAACGTTAAGGCTGCTAAATACGACGGCATTCTAGGTATCAATATTGGTAAGAATAAAGATACCCCAAATGAACAAGGTAAAGACGATTACATCCACTGTATGCGTAAAGTGTTTGAACATGCCTCATATATTACTGTCAATATCTCATCACCAAATACGCCTGGACTTCGTGATCTGCAATATGGTGCTGCACTGGATGATCTATTGCAAAGCCTTAAAAATGAGCAGCTTGATTTGATCGCCAAACATAATAAACAAGTGCCAATGCTAGTAAAAATTGCTCCAGACCTTGATGCTGTGCAAATAGCTCAAGTTAGTGAATCATTATTAAATAACAACATCGATGGTGTAATAGCGACGAATACTACCTTAGAGCGCGCTGCGGTGCATGGACAACAATATGCTGATGAAGCCGGAGGCCTGTCAGGTCAGCCAGTACGTGAGCGATCCACTCATGTAGTGCAAGAATTAAAACGTTTAACCGCAGGTAAGTTGCCGATCATTGGAGTGGGCGGAATTGATGATGCTGCCAGTGCGAAAGAAAAATTATCAGCAGGTGCAGATCTTGTACAGGTATACACTGGATTTATATATAAAGGACCTCAATTGGTAAAAACGATCCTGCAAGGCTTATAAGGATCCGTTATTTAAGCTTTTGATCGTTCAATAAATGTTCTAAAGAAATATATATTAATTGGTCAAAAGCCGCTATACTACAATATTCATAAGATTAATTAGTAAGGGCGTAGGGAACGCATGTTACAAGCATCAAAGCAGTGGAAATGGATTGCTTGTCCAGTAAGAAATCGTTTATTGATCGATTTAGATCAAGATATGCAGCTGTGCACGCCTTATAAACTACGTCAACTCACCGATGCTATTTTAACCCAACCTAACTTTAGTTTAGAAGATGCCGCCTTTTATCAGCAGGTTTACCAATATCTTGCTGGATTTAATCTATGGAATGGCGCGCAGCTATGTCAAATTGCGCTAAATGCGACAGCAGCTAAATTTTATTTAAAGCCAATGCTGGCAAAAAGTTGGTTTTTCGAACCCTACAAAGGCAATGAGCCCAGTATAGAAGCAGTTATAAAATTGCAAACTAGCGAACAAAGTGGTGAGTTTTTGATTGTTGACCACTGTAAAGAAGCCTCTTTATGCATTTGTCTATCTGAGCATTTTAAGCTTGATGAAAACTTAAGCCTTAATCAATTTGAAGCTATTCGTATACTTAACAATCGTGTCCATCCAATTTATAACCACGCACAAAACAGTAAAACAGCCTAGCATATTTTTTATTGTTCCTTTGTTTATCGCGTGTTTGTCTCCCAACCTATGTTATAATCCCGCGCAATTAGCTATTAAGGGTTATTACTTTGCATTTTATCGCACTTACTTCTATCGGAATCGAAAATTTATTGGTTGATGAACTTACTGACATTGGCGCTACGGTGACCAAACAAACAGTCGGTTCTGTGCGTTTTGACGCCGACACTACATTAGCACAAAAGGTCTGTTTAATGAGCCGCTTCGCGACACGAGTGCTGATGTTGATCGAAGAGAAGGAGGGCGTAAATAATAAAGAAAGCCTTTACAATTTTGCTCGCTCACAACCTTGGCAAGAATGGTTTGGTCCAACGCAAACTTTTGCAGTCGACTTTAATGGTACCAACGACTCACTCAAAAATACCCAGTTCTCAGGTTTAGTGATCAAAGATGCGATTGTTGATTATTTTAATGATTTATTTGAACAGCGGCCAAATGTTGATAAACAAGATGCCAATGTACGCGTTGTTGCGCGTTTATCGCGTCAAGGTGTGGCCATGTATATCGATTATTCAGGGCCGCGTTTATCTGAACGTGGTTACCGAGAAGGTCAAGGTAAGGCACCTATTAAAGAGCATTTAGCGGCAGCACTGATCAAACGCAGTGGTTGGCTTGAGAATGTTCAACAGCCGCTATTTGATCCCTGCTGTGGTGCTGGCACTATTTTGATTGAAGCTGCTGGCATGGCGCGTAATGAAGCGCCGGGTTTATTCCGTGAGGGATTTGCATTTGAGCGCTTACCAAGTTTCCGTATTGCTAAATACAAAGAGTTAAAAGAGCAGCTTACAGCACAAATTACAGATCCTAAATTATGGCTTATTGGTCATGACAATGACGCTAATGTACTAAGCAAAGCAGTAGATAATGCTCGTAGAGCTGATCTAGGTGATGTGATCAAGTTTAAACAAAGCGATGCAACTAAGCTTACCTCAGTGGCAAAATTACCAGGTGTGGTTATTTCAAATTTACCATATGGTGAACGTATTGGTTCGATGGCTGAGTTGGTAAGTTTACACAGTGCTTTAGGTACAGGCTTTAAAAAACATTTTAATAACTGGAAACTTGCCCTACTAGGCATGGATGAGAGTTTATTTAAATTATTAAAGCTGGTGAAACTCAAGCGTTATAAATTTAAAAATGGTCCACTTGATGTGGTACTTAATTTATATCAACTTGATGACAAACAAGTCAGCCAAACAACTGAAGATAAGCCTGCATTGAACTTTGAAGGTTCAATGTCGTTTGCTAATCGGGTTAAAAAGAATAAGCAAGGCTTGAAAAATTGGCTCAAACAAAATGATGTGCAGGCCTATCGTGTCTACGATGCTGACATTCCTGAATACAATGTAGCCGTTGATATTTATGGTGATTCAGCGGTAATATTTGAGTACGCTGCGCCGAAAGAAATTGACGATGTAACAGCGCATAAACGTTTACAAGACGTGATTTCGTTAACCTCACAGCAGCTCAATATCGCACCTGGAAATATTGCTGTAAAAGTACGTAAAAAGCAAAAAGGTGAAGAGCAATACACACCAATGGCTAAGCAAAATCGTACTCAAGTAGTTGAGGAGTTTGGCGCGAAGTTTAAAGTCAATTTATTTGATTACTTAGATACTGGCTTGTTTTTAGACCACCGTCTTGCTCGTCGTTATATCCAAGAAAATGCCAAAGATAAACGCTTCTTGAATTTATTTGCCTACACAGGGACAGCCTCTGTACATGCAGCTCTGGGTGGCGCTAAAGCGATAACCACGGTTGATCTATCGAAAACCTATTTAAAATGGGGCCAAGATAACTTTGACCTGAACAATATCAGTAATACCCGTTATCGTTTTGAACAGGCTGATTGTTTGAAGTGGCTTGAGCATGCCACAAGCCAATACGATTTGATCTTTTTAGATCCGCCAACGTTTTCAAATTCAAAACGCATGAAAGATGCTTTTGATGTACAAAATGATCATATTAAATTACTGACATGGGTTAAAAAAATTCTCAGTCCATCTGGCACGTTGATTTTCTCGAATAATATGCGTGGCTTCACAATGGATGAAGTGGGCTTGATTGGCTTAGGCTTAAAAGCTGTTAATATTTCAGAGCAGACGATTTCTCCTGACTTTAAACGCAATAAAAAAATACATAATAGCTGGTTGATAACCCATGGCTAAGTGGATTTTGTATCATACCGATGGCTGTCATTTATGTGAGCAAGCGCAGGGCTTGATCACGCCGTTGTTGGGTGATGATCTCTTACAGCTTGTTGATATTATGAGTGATGAAGAATTAATTACAGAATATCAGACCAGTATACCCGTTTTAAAAAGCGATCAAGGCCCGCAATTATTTTGGCCTTTCACTGCGCAAGATGTGCGTCAGTTTTTTACGCAAACAGAATAAGAGTAAACAGATAGTATGGATTTAATTAGAATTTCTAAAGCTCAACTCGCGTATGGTACGCATCCACTGTTAGACAACGCTGATGCCGTCATCGAAACTGGTGAGCGTGTGTGTGTGGTTGGTCGTAATGGTGCGGGTAAATCAACGTTACTAAAAGTCCTTGATGGCCAAGTTATTTTAGATGATGGTGAAATAAATCAGTTAGGTAGTATTAAAATATCTCGTCTAGAGCAAGATCCACCAAAAGGAGCTAGTGGCTCGGTGTTTGATTATGTTGCTCAAGGTATGCCTGAGATTGCAAATTTATTAATTGATTTTCATCACGTCAGCACTGAGTTACAAACTGACTGCACAGATAAACTACTTAATAAACTTGAACGTTTATCAAATCAACTCGAAGCTGCAGATGGTTGGCGTTTTGATAGTAGAATTCAACTTGTATTAACACAGTTAGAATTAGCACCAGAAGCCAAACTTGAATCACTTTCTGGTGGCTGGTTACGCAAAGTTGCCCTTGCACGGGCACTTGTCAGTGAGCCGGATTTATTATTACTTGATGAGCCTACTAACCATTTAGATATGGAAAGTGTAATGTGGCTTGAACAATTCTTAAAAGAGTTTAAAGGCGGTATTGTCTTTATTTCTCACGACCGTGCGTTTATTCGTGCAGTGGCGACGCGGATCTTAGACTTAGATCGCGGTAAGCTGATTTCATACCCTGGCGATTATGCTACTTATTTAGAGCAAAAAGCCCATGATTTAAAAGTAGAAGAAACGCAAAACGCATTATTTGACAAACGCTTAGCAGAAGAAGAAACGTGGATCCGCCAAGGTGTAAAAGCACGTCGAACGCGTAATGAAGGCCGTGTCCGCGAGCTTAAACAGCTACGTAATGAACGCAAACAGCGTGTTGATCAAGTGGGTAAAACTGACTTCAATATTGAAACGGCAGACCGTTCAGGAAAATTAGTATTTGAAGCTAAACATCTAAATCATGCATTTAATAAAGACAAAGTAATTGCCAATGACTTCTCTACTTTAGTTATGCGTGGCGATCGTATTGGCTTAGTTGGCCCTAATGGTATTGGTAAGACGACTTTATTAAAACTGCTATTTGGTGATATTGAAGCTGATGCAGGGATTGTTAAGCAAGGGGTGAACTTAGAGTTTGCTTACTTTGATCAATACCGCCAAAAGCTTGATGAAGAAGCCACCGTACAAGATAACGTTGCCGAAGGTAAGCAAGAAGTAATGATGGGCGGACGCTCACGTCATGTACTCGGTTATTTACAAGACTTTTTATTCCCGCCTGCGCGTGCACGTACACCGGTTAAAGCACTCTCTGGCGGTGAAAAAAATCGCTTATTATTAGCTAAACTATTTTTAAAACCATCAAATATTCTTGTGCTTGATGAGCCGACCAATGATTTAGATATAGAAACCCTCGAGCTGTTAGAGGATATTATTAATCAGTATCAGGGAACCGTGTTAATTGTAAGCCATGACCGTGAGTTTATTGATAATACCTGTACCAGTGTTTGGGCATTTGAAGGTAATGGGGTAATTACAGATATTGTCGGTGGTTACAGTGATTATGAAGCCTATGCTAATTATTTATCACAGGAACAAAAAAAACAGCTAACTACACCTGCTAAAAAAGAAGCAGTCGTTGCACCAGCTCCTGTGGCTAAAGCAGATAACAAAAGTAATAAACTCTCTTACAAATTAAAACTTGAATTAGAACAATTACCCAGTAAGCTGGAACAACTTGAACAAGCATTAGAAGCGCAGCAAGTTGTGGTTAATGACGCTGATTTCTTTAAACAAGATGCCAGTGCGACAACCAAAGAATTGAACCATTTAGCACAACTTGAGTCTGACCTTGAAGCCGCTCTGGAGCGCTGGGAAGAACTTGAAGATTTAAAGAATCAGTAGTAAGGACTAAAATGAAATATAAATTACTCGCGGCTAGTATTCTAGCTACGATGAGTACATCAGCAATCAGTGCAACATATCAGTTGACAGAGCTGAGTTCTTTAGACGAAGCCAAGCATAATTACGTAAAAGATGTCAGCGAAAGCGGCTATATTATCGGGCAGTCTAACGGCTTATATAACTTACCCATAGATGTGAGTTACATCGATTTTACAGATAACTTAATTAAAAATGCATATAGCAACCAAGAAAACTACTTTGAGTTAATTGATAAAGAAATTACCTTTACCTTAGATGATATTGAAAACAATAATGCAGCGGCGACTAACCCAGACGCACATAGTTTTATGCTTTCATTTTTATCAGCACAAGCTAACAACCCAGAATATCAAAAATTGGCTAATATCATCGGTTACAATATTTTGGACGGTATAGCGCAAGAACAAGTTCTTTTTGATGTTGCATCAGTTGATTATGATGGCCTAACACGATCAGTTAGCAATAACTATAATGCAGTAGCAGAAGACGGTATTACCGTAGGTTGGGGCAGTGCGCCTTATGAAAAAACCAGTTTTCTTCCTGATGGTGAAACTGAAGAAGAAACACAATTTGTGCGTGATTTTATCTCCCGTGGCGTTGTTATATCACCATCCGGTTTAAATGTGCCATTAGTGCCAGAATATGCTGAACATGGCGGCTTAAGTTCAGCCAACGGTATAGTTAAAACCAACACAGGATATATTGTAGTCGGGCAAGTATCAACGGGGATCCCAGTTGATAGACAAGAAAATATTGATGATAACTGTGATGGTGAAGATGAACCTGTCAGTGTTTGTATTGAAAATTTGCATAGAAGTACATCATCACGACTGTTTGATAGCCGTGCTATTAAGTGGACACTTGATACAAACTTAAATATTACTAAAACTGAACCGCTTGGTTTAGGCCTTACGCCAGAAGAGGATGACGGGTTTGCATTTATAAGTAATGCACTCGCTGTTAATAGTAATGGCATTGTTGCTGGTTACTCTGACATTCGTGATAATGATAGATCGTCAACAATCAGAGCATTACCTGTTTATTACAAAGACGGTAACGTTGTTGAAATCCTCAATCAAGAAGATGATTGGACTGGTGGTAAGTCAGTAGCCATTAATGAAAATAACATTATTGTTGGCTATGGTATAAAAAGAATTGAAGGCGCTGATCGTCTTAAGTTTTTCTATCATGATATTGCCAGCAGCAGTACTGTATTCCCAAAAGATTTCTTTAATAGTTCTACTTCAGTTGCCAATGATATTAATGATAATGGTTATATTGTTGGTGAAGGTGAAACTGACGTATTTAATGTTGGTGCGCGTCGCCGAGAAGGTTTCCTGTACAAGATTGGTGAAGATGCGATTACAAACATAAATGATTTACTGCCTTGCTATGAAGCAGACGGTGAAACTCGTTATGGTTATGTCGTTGCAGAAGCGAAAGTGATTAACAATAAAAATGAAATTTTTGGTGTTGCTACTAAAACAGTAGAAAAAACTGATTCATTAGGTGGTATTGTTCGTGATATTAATGGTGAGATAGAATACGAAAGTATTGCTGTGCCAGTGAAGTTATCTCCTATTAATGGGACTATTGATAGCTGCTCTGATCCTGAAACTGACACATATGAGCGTCAATCGTCTAGTTTCCCTTGGTATACGTTATTATTACTTCCTCTAGTTGGTCTACGTCGTATATTTCGTTAGTTTTTGAAATTATTACTGGGTGATCCAGCATTAACGGTCACTTAGTATTGAAAAAAAACCCTGCTTTGCTAAGCAGGGTTTTTTTTGTCTATACTTTAAATTAGAAACAGTTATTTTTTATGACGATTTAACCATGCTTTACGCACTGAACGACGCCATAGTAAATCAACACCGAAGTAGCCTATTACTGATGCGATACAAGCACTGATCAAAGAGCCAACTAAAAAAGCAGGGCCAATAGTTGTTAAGCTTTCCATAAACCATTGCCAACTTGGTTGAAATGCAAAATGTTGTTCCGGCTGTCCTAACACTAATGTGCCAATTAAATACGAACAATAAAAGATAGGTGGCATGGTTAGCGGATTAGTGATCCAAACTACTGCGACAGAAATAGGAAGATTTACTCGTAACGGAATTGCCAATGCAGCAGCAAGCACCATCTGAAAAGGAACCGGAATGAAAGCAAAGAATAAACCGACGGAAAATGCCCCACGAGCTGAACGACGATTTAAATGCCATAGATTGGCATCGTGGAGTAAACGACCAAAAATTTTTAAATATTTATGATGTTTAACTTTATTGTGATCGGGTAAAAACCGTTGGATCGTTTTTTTAGCCATTTAAAGCAACCATTTACATCTGTTTGGTTAAGCGTTGGGTTTGTCGTTGGTTGTATTATAACCGTTTTTTATTATCAGACCCTTGTATTTACAGTTTTCGCGTTATCTCTGTTAATTGCGAGTCTCTATTTTAAGCCGTTTTACAGTGTATTGTTAGGTTTTATTTGTGGAATTTTGTGTGTATGGGTACATTTTACCAGCTTCTACGCAATTTCCAGCTTGGCTTTGGATGAAAATAAACCATATCTAAGTAATATTACGATTGTTGAGGTTATTTCTCAGCGTGATCACTATTATTTAAAAGTTCGGCTCAATAAGATAGATAATCAACCTCTATCAAATATTAAGCCTCCTTTTGCATTGCTGACTTTTAATAACGACCAGTTACTTAAGGTGGGTGATCATGTTAAAACGTGGCTTGAATTAGAAAAATATCGCAGCCAAAAAAATTATGATGTGTTTGATAAAGAGCGTTACGCATTTAGTGAGCGACTATTTTTTAAAGGCAAGCAAGTTGGTAGTATTATCGAAATCTCTAATAACTATGAAGCTGACCTAATTGAAAAATACCGTGATTTTATCAAACACACCTACCAACATAACTCGCTAAATTGGCTGTATTATCCGCTAATGACTGGCGACCGCAGTGCTATGAGTTTTTCACAAAAGCAAGAATTACAACAATTTGGTATTAGCCATTTATTAGCCATTTCTGGATTACATATTGGCTTGATGTTTAGTATCGGTTTTTTTATAACCCGCTACTTAATAAGTTTTTTTATTTTTGTGGTTAAACCAACAGTACAGCAGATCAATTTGTCGCTTATTTATAGTTTAGGTGGATTTGTGCTTGCTTTTAGTTATGTGTACTTAAGTGGTTTTATCGTATCGGCAACTCGCGCTTTGATCATGTTAGGATGTTATTTAGTTATTTATTACTTTGCTAAACAGGCACTGCGCTGGCGATTTATCTTGTTTGCATTAGTATGTGTATTGCTCATCGACCCATTTAGTTTACTTAATCCAGGACTTTATTTTTCATTCACTGCGGTAGCAATTATCTTTTGGGTTTTTAGTGTCATAACCATAACCAGCTCCGGCTTTTTAGCCATCATAAAAACACTCATTACCCTACAGTTTGCTTTGTTTATTGGTTTATTACCGCTATCGCTTTATTATTTCAATGGGGTCAGCGTAATTGGCTTAGTTGTTAATTTAGTGGCTATCCCATTACTTGGTTTTATTATCATGCCTTGCTTAGTATTATTTTCCGCAATCAGTGTATTTATTGATATTAGCGGGTTGATTAGTGTGTTTGATTCATTATTACAGCATATTTATCAGCTCTTATTGTTGATCCCACAGAATTTTCGTTGGTTTGATACCACAAATTTTAGCCAGCAATTGCTTGTTAGTAGCTATATTGCAGCAATAATTGTGTGTTTTTTGCCCTGGCGTTTGTTGGCATGCATACCATTACTACTGGTTGTACTCGATCACTATTTACTGACCAAACCGCGCTGGCAGCTTAATGTATTCGATGTGGGTCATGGCACCATGGTGTTAGTCAGTAATCAAGACAAAGGTTTTATTTATGATCTTGGCCCAATTTATTTTAATACATTTACGCGGGTCAATAGCACCTTAATACCCTATTTAAAAAGAAACGGTATTGATGTTGAAGTTTCGCTTATTAGCCACATGGATAAAGACCATGCCGGAGGGCTTACCCATTGGTTAGAGCATGGTTACCAGCATACTTTTAAATTGCTACAACCAACTGGCCCAGAGCAAGTTTGCAGAGCGGGCGAATATAGTTTTTATGACTTAATCATTACCGTGAGCGAGCCGGCACAGCATTTAATAACTGACAATGATAACTCTTGTGTAGTGCATATCAGTGATGGCAGGTTCAGTGTTTTGCTTCCTGGTGATATTTCAACAAAAAGAGAAGCACAACTAATCCAGCAGCAAGGTGTGCTTAAAAGTACGGTATTATTGAGTCCTCACCATGGTAGTAATACCTCATCAAGTGATGCATTTATTCATGCGGTTGCTCCTGAGGTTGTTATTCATTCAACGGCATATAAAGGGCAGTGGCAATTTCCACGTACAGAAGTTTTAGCACGTTATGCTAAGCAGCACGCTTTACAATATACAACAGCTGAAAAAGGGCAGGTTAAAATTGAGTTTTATCAACATCACTACACAGTAAACCTAGCTCGTGAAGATGAAAGTTATTGGTTTCTAAAAGATTGAGTTTAGTTTTGTGCAACTGGAGGCTACAATAGCCACAGATTATGAATAAGAGAGTACTATGGACCAAACTACATCACAAATTTATAAGCGTTTATTGACGTATGTGGGGGATTATAAAAGCGTTGCCATTTTTGCTGTGATTGGCATGATTGGCTACTCAGCTATGGATGCTTTATTTATCCAACTAATGAAGCCATTTATAGATCAGGGCTTAAATCAACGCAACGCTGAAGTATTAAAATACGCACCATTTGTTGTCATCGCGTTAGTGTTTGGCCGGGGTATTTTTAACTATATCTCGTCTTATTGTTTAAGTTATGTGGGTTCACAAGTTGTCCGCTCGTTACGTCAGCAATTATTTGAGCATATTTTACATTTACCCGTTGCCTTTCATGATCAAAATTCAACTGGGGATTTAATTTCAAAAATAACGTTCGATACCGAGCAAGTGCAGCAAGCGATCACCAAAGCAATGCTTATAGTAGTCAGAGAAGGCGCATTTGTGGTGTTTTTACTGGCTGTTATGTTTTATACAAGTTGGAAGCTGTCATTAATCTTTTTGATCATAATCCCCCTGGTGGCAGTTATTGTTTCCGTTGTATCAAAACGTTTTCGTCTTATCTCTAAAAATATTCAATCGGCAATGGGGCAAGTTACCCGTAGCTCAGAGCAAATGCTCAGTGGCCATAAAGTGATTCATGGCTTTGGCGGTCAACAGCAAGAAATAACCCAATTTGCAAAAATTAATAATCATAATCGTCAGCAGCGTATCAAAATGGATGCCACTAAAGCACTTAGTGTGTCTGTGATTCAAATTTTGGCTGCAAGTGCAATGGCAGTTATTCTCTGGGTGGTTTCTATGCCATCAATGATTGATACAGTGAGCTCTGGGGATTTTGTGGTGCTTATTTCATCGATGATGATGTTATTACGCCCTTTAAAGCAATTAGCTAATGTAAATAGCGATTTACAGCGTGGCATATCCGCAGCGCAAAGCATTTTTTTAGTGCTTGACCAAGAGGCCGAAAAAGACGTTGGTACAATTAGTGTAGATAAAGTAAAAGGTATGATTGAAGTTAAAAATGTCACCTTTAATTACCCAACGAAAGCAGAAGCTGTATTAAAAAACTTATCGCTCACTATAAAAGCGGGCGAGAGTATTGCGTTAGTTGGGCGTTCAGGTTCTGGTAAATCAACTATTTCAAACTTATTACCACGTTATTATGACTTACAACCGCCAAGCGAGATTTTACTCGATGGCGTGCCACTGGCGGATTATAAGTTAACAGATTTACGTCGCCAATTTGCTCTAGTATCACAGCAAGTAGTGTTGTTTAATGACACCATTGCCAATAACATCAGTTATGGTATTGCACGTCCACTTAGTGATGACGAGGTCTTGAATGTGGCAAAACAAGCACATGTGTGGGAGTTTGTGAAAGATTTACCCGACGGTCTAAATACCATGGTCGGTGAAAATGGCGTTATGTTATCTGGCGGGCAACGCCAGCGTATAGCGATTGCAAGAGCAATCTTAAAAGATGCACCAATTTTGATTTTAGATGAAGCAACTTCTGCATTAGATACAGAGTCTGAAAAACTGATCCAGCAAGCTTTAGAAGCATTAATGAAAAATAAAACCTCTATTGTGATTGCTCACCGATTATCAACAATAGAACAAAGCGACCACATCTATGTTATTGATAATGGTCAAGTGATAGAAAGTGGTGATCACATCAGCTTACTGGCTAATGATGGCACGTATGCAGCGCTTTGCAAGATGCAATTTGGTGAGCACGGGTGAGTAAATTAGAACAAAGCTGGTATCGAGGTATAAGCTTTCTTACCGTATTACTTTTACCACTGAGTGGATTATTTTGGTTTATAAGTAATCTGCGTAAATTAGCGTATGCGCTAGGTTTATTGAAGGCATACCAAAGCCCTGTGCCAGTTATCGTGGTAGGTAATATTAGCGTCGGTGGTAACGGGAAAACTCCCTTTGTGATCTGGCTTGCGAATTACCTACAGCAGCGTGGCTTAAGGGTTGGCATTATTAGTCGAGGCTATGGCGGCAACAGTGATCGCTATCCACTCACTGTGACTGAGCATACTGATACGACTCAGGCAGGTGATGAGCCGGTACTTATTCAACGCAGGCTTGACTGCCCTGTAGTTGTAGGCCCAGATCGACAAGCTAATATAAAGCAATTAATTGCGCAACATCAGCTTGATGTGATTATTTCCGATGATGGTATGCAACATTATAAAATGGCCAGAACAATAGAGTGCTGTATTGTTGATAGTCAACGACGTTTTGGCAATTGCTTGTTAATGCCTGCGGGGCCACTGAGAGAAACACAAAAACGTTTAAAATCAGTTGATTTGGTTATTGAAAATGGGGGGAATGCCATGTTTAATTATCAGCTAAGAAGTGCTGATTTAGTAAATGTTGCCACTAATATAGCCACTAAAGTCCCGCTTTTGAGAGGTCACGCAGTGAGCGCCATTGGTAATCCACAACGTTTTGAAAATAGCTTACGTCAACAAGGCATTACATTGCTAAGTTGTCATCATTTTCGAGATCATTATGGTTATACAGCACAAGATTTCATAAAATTTAATGATGAAATAGTGTTTATGACGGAGAAAGATGCGGTAAAATGTCACTCATTTGCAAAACCAACGTGGTATTTTTTACCTGTTGACGCAGAGCCATCCCCTGCGGTGGTATCTAAACTTAACTTATTACTGAGAGAAAAAGGGATCCTAGATGGCCTTTGATACAAAATTACTTGAAATAATTGCTTGCCCAGTGTGTAAAGGCAAATTACGTTTAGACAAAGAAAACAGTGAATTGATCAGCACAGCTGCAAAACTTGCTTACCCTATTCGAGATGATATTCCTGTATTACTAGAAAATGAAGCGCGTGAATTGAGCTTAGAAGAGATTGAAAAGTGGAATTCGTAGTCGTTATTCCAGCGCGCTTTGCATCGAGTCGTCTACCAGGTAAACCCCTTGCTGATATTTGTGGCAAACCTATGATTCAACATGTTTATGAAAAGGCGATGGCGTCAGGGGCTAGTAAGGTCGTAATAGCCACCGATCATCAACAGGTTTTTGATGTTGTCAAAGGCTTTACTAATAATGTCTTAATGACTCGAGATGATCATCAGTCAGGCACTGAACGGCTAGCTGAAGTTGTTGATTTATTATCACTTAATAACGATATTATTGTAGTGAATGTGCAAGGTGATGAGCCTTTATTAGCCGCTGAAAATGTCTCGCAAGTTGCAGCTTTACTTGCTAATTCAAGTGCGCCAATGGCGACCTTGAGTGCCGCCATTGAGAATGTCGATGAGATCTTTAATCCCAATGCAGTTAAAGTCGTCAGCGATGTAAATAAAAATGCACTGTACTTTTCTCGTGCCAGCATTCCCTATGATCGTAGTCATATGTACACTGGTGAGAATAACGGATTAGACACACAAGATTTTCAACGTCATGTGGGTATTTATGCATACCGCGCTGGTTTTATTAAACAATACATCTCACTGACGCCATCCCCATTAGAGCAACTTGAATCTCTTGAGCAATTACGTGTTTTATATCATGGCTATAAAATAAAAATAGAACAGGCAAAAATAACACCGCAAGCAGGGGTTGATACGCCTGATGATTTAGCGCGTGTAATTGCTATACTGCAAAGTCATTAAGTGGTGAACACGTTCACATTACTCAAGGTTATAGCAAAGCACCTTGATTTTTATATTATAGAAAAACCTGCCGGGCTTAATTTCCATAGTGAAGAAGGCCCAGGTTTTGTAGTACTCGCTGAGCAACAACTCGCAGAAAAGTTATATGCTGTGCACCGCCTTGATAAAGTGACATCGGGGCTAATAATTTTAGCACGCAGTAGTGAAGCGGCTGCAAAGCTGACAGTTTTATTTACTGCTCATCAAGTTAATAAGTTTTATTTGGCGATAAGTGATTGCAAACCGAAGAAAAAGCAAGGTTGGATCAAAGGGGATATGGCTAAATCACGCCGTAGTACCTATAAGCTACTAACAAGTAAAGAAAACCCAGCTATAACTCGCTTTTATTCTATTAATTTTAAAGCCAATAGAAGGGCATTTATCTTAAAGCCTTACTCGGGTAAAACGCACCAATTACGGGTCGCGCTAAAAAGCCTTTCTGCGCCGATTTTAGGTGATGTAATATACGGTGGTACTGCTGCTGAGCGCACCTATTTACATGCTTTTGCACTAAGTTTTGTGTGGCAAGGTAAACTACAGCAATTTAGTTTGTTACCGCATTACGATGATGAGTTTACAACATTAATTGAACATGAAAATTTTCAGCCTTGGCAGACACCATGGCAACTGGATTGGTAAATGAGTGAAAAAGTAACCGATATCCGTTTTGGTGGTATCAAAAGATTATATGGCAACACTGAATTTGAATGGCTACAACAAGCCCACTTTTGTGTTATTGGTATTGGTGGCGTGGGCTCGTGGGCGGCAGAGGCTCTAGCACGTACTGGAGTTGGTAAAATAACCTTAATTGATCTTGATGATATTTGTGCAACCAACGTGAATCGGCAAATACATGCATTAACAGGCACGGTGGGTGAAGCAAAGGTTGTCGCAATGAAGGCCCGCTGTGAATTGATCAATCCACTGTGTGAGGTCAGTGTTGTCGATGATTTTATTACTTTAGATAATATTCGTGAGCATATAAGTGGTTTTGACTATGTCATAGATTGCATTGATGCAGTAAAAGAAAAAGCGGCATTAATAGCGCATTGTAAACGTAACAAAATACCGGTGATCACCACCGGTGGTGCTGGCGGTCAAACTGATCCGAGTCAAATCACTTTTGGTGATGTAGCAAAGACCACCCATGATCCATTACTGGCAAAAGTCCGATATATTTTGCGCAAGCAGTACAACTTTAGTAGCAATCCAAAGCGAAAATTCAACATCGATTGTGTTTATTCAACTGAGCAATTGGTATATCCAAGTACTGATGGCAGCGTTTGTCATGCTAAACAGGGGGCTGATGGCTCCATGAATATGGATTGTAACAACGGTTTTGGTTCAGCGACTATGGTAACCGGAAGTTTTGGTTTTTTTGTCGCAGCAAAATCAATACGTAAATATTTAGATCGCTGCGCACGTACCGTGAAAAATTAGTTTTTCTGTTCTGCCATGGTTTGAATACGCTCAACCATGGCTTTAATACCGTTGCCTCTGGAAGGACTAAGGTGCTGGATAAGCCCTAAATGATTAAACTGTGCAAATGCGTCAGTGTTAATAGCTTGTTCAGGGGTTAAACCATTATAAAGCGACAGAATAATCGCTAATAACCCTTTTACTATACGGGTATCTGAGTCACCAATAATAACCAAGCAATTTTCTTCAAGATCAAAATCCAAATACAGCCAAACTTTACTCTCACAGCCAGGTACAAGGGCATCGCTGGTTTTTAAAACAGCCGGCATAGCTGGTAATTGTTTACCTAGTAGCATTATTTCACGGTATTTTTGTTGCCATGATGGCGAGCTCTCAAGCGATGAAGCAATTTCTTTAAACGTTTTAATCATGTCTTATCCATAATTAGTCTAATAACTCTAAGCAATTTTGCAAAGCAGCGATAAATAAATCAACATCGCTATGGTTATTATAAAATGCAAAGCTGGCTCGAACACTGCCATTAATACCTAAATGTTGCATTAATGGCTGCGCACAATGATGACCGCTGCGAACTGCTATACCATAACCATCTAAAAGTGTTGCTATATCGAAAGGGTGTTCGTCTTTATAATTGAAACAAAGGGTACCAATATTGTTCTCAATGTTGCTATAAACGGTAATTCCTGCGATGGCTTGCAGTTTTTCTGCCGCATAATTAAAAATTACTTGTTCATGAGTATATACATTAGTCTTATTTAAACTGGTTAGATAATCGATTGCAGCTGCAAAAGCGATCACTGCAGCAATGTTTGGTGTACCTGCTTCAAACTTTGCTGGTGCCTGACGAAATATTGTTTTTGCTAATGTAACAGTTTCAATCATTTCGCCACCAGTTTGATACACAGCTAAACTATTTAATCGATCATAACGACCATATAATCCTCCTAATCCGGTCGGCCCGAGCATTTTATGAGCCGAAAAAACATAAAAATCACAACCAAGTTGAGGTAAATTTGGCTGTAAATGCAGCGCAGCTTGCGCACCATCCACTAAGGTAATTGCGTCATGGCGTTTTGCGGCATGTAATATTGGGTCAAGATCTGTGATATTACCAAGTGCATTAGACGCGTGAGTGATAGCAAGTACAGATGGCTTATGCTGACTGATGAATTCAACACATGCTTGAACATCAAAGCTGCCATTTTTTTGTAACGGAAGTGCCAGCAGCTTTGCTCCCGTGCGCTTTGCTAACTGTTGCCATGGCACAATATTAGCGTGATGCTCTAAGGCTGAAATGATGATGGTTGAATCATTATCAAGCTGCTCAGTTAAACCATTCGCAACTAAGTTTATTGCCTCAGTAGCTCCTTTGGTCCAAACTAACTCATTTGCGTCGATATTAAAATAATTGGCAACGGTCTGTCTTGCTTGTTCATAGGCGTGGGTTGCTTGTTCGCTTAAGGTATGGCGGCCACGATGAACGTTAGCATTATTACGTGCGTAAAAATGCTCAGTCGCGCTGATAACTGACAGTGGTTTTTGGGTGGTTGCAGCCGAATCAAGATAGACCAGCGGTTGCCCGTTGATGAGTTGTTTTAGGGCAGGAAAGTCTGCGCGAATTTTTTCTATATTAAACATAACTTTTCAACATCAAGCACACCAAAGCCGAATTAAAAACTGAACCGGAATTGTAATGGCTTTGTGATATTTCTCAAGGACTAGATACAAAAAAGGCCGCAAATGCGGCCCTTTTTAGCATCAACTATAAAATTAACGCTTGTCTGTTGCTACGTAATCACGGTGTGTGTGACCAGTATATAGCTGACGTGGACGGCTGATCTTATGACCAGGTTGAGATAACATCTCGTCCCAGTGTGTGATCCAACCAACAGTACGTGCCATTGCGAAAATCACAGTGAACATGCTTGTTGGGATACCAATTGCTTTTAAGATAATACCTGAGTAGAAGTCTACGTTAGGGTAAAGTTTCTTCTCAACAAAGTATGGGTCTTCTAATGCAATTTGCTCAAGTTTCATTGCAATATCTAGCAACGGATCTTGAATATTAAGCTCAGCAAGTACTTCGTGACAGGTTTGACGCATTACAGTTGCACGCGGATCGAAGTTTTTGTAAACACGGTGTCCAAAGCCCATAAGACGGAATGGGTCCGACTTATCTTTTGCTTTAGCAACGTATTCGTCGATGCGATCAACAGAGCCAATTTCTTCTAACATGTTTAAACATGCTTCGTTAGCACCGCCATGTGCAGGGCCCCAAAGTGATGCGATACCTGCGGCAATACATGCATATGGGTTAGCACCAGAAGAACCAGCTAAGCGTACTGTAGACGTTGATGCATTTTGCTCGTGATCAGCGTGAAGCATAAAGATTTTATCCATTGCTTTAGCAGTCACTGGATTAACTTTATATTCTTCAGCTGGTACAGAGAACATCATATGTAAGAAGTTTTCTGCATAGCTTAAATCATTGCGTGGGTAAACGAATGGTTGACCTACGTTGTATTTATAAGCCATCGCTGCGATAGTTGGAAGCTTAGCAATTAATTTTACAGCACTTGTTTTACGTTGTGTTGCATCAGTAATATCAAGATCTTCATGATAAAAAGATGATAATGCACCAACTACACCACATAGCATAGCCATTGGATGGGCATCAAAACGGAAGCCTTGGAAGAAGTTTGCAATTTTCTCATCAAGCATCGTGCTATGTGTGATTTGTGATGCAAAATCAGTATATTGCTCTTTAGTTGGTAATTCACCGTTTAACAGTAAATAACACAACTCAACATAATCTGAGTCTTCGGCTAGTTGTTCAATTGGGTAACCACGGTGAAGTAATATCCCTTTGCCACCGTCGATATATGTAATTGAAGATTCGCAAGAACCAGTCGACATGAAACCTGGATCATATGTGAAATGACCGTGAGCACCTAACGTACGTACATCGATTACATCCTGACCAGCAGTACCTTGGTAAATTGGAAGTTCGATTGGATCTAGACCATCAATATGGACTGTGGCTTTCTTATCCGCCATCTATTTATCTCCTATTAAGATAACAACTCTGATTGTTATGTTCTGAATCTGTTTAAGCACATCCTTTTCATTTTAACGTGAAAGAGGGGGTTAAAGTCAATTTTTATAAACATTATGCACAAATGTATAATAAATATTCTGACGGGATTAAATATTATACCATTGGCTAATTCGCAAATAGCTCTAACTAAACAAGAATTGTAAAAAGACCTTTGGCTATATATACTATCGAAGGTTTTATACCGTATTGTCTGTAGGTAAACGTTATTTTTACAGCTAATCTTTGCAAAAATGTGAATTTTAGTCGTAACAAAAAGCTTTACTTAGATAGTTCCATCAGAAAAATCGTTTTCTGGTGGGTTAAGAAAAACAAGTAGATGAGCTCCTAGTGGGCAAGATGGGCAAGTAACTGTGAAAAAGCAAAGACCTGTAAATCTAGATCTAACAACTATATCAATGCCGGCAACGGCTAAAGCATCAATTTTTCACCGCGTCACCGGTGTTGCGTTATTTTTTGCTTTAACGTTTGTCATTTGGGCTTGGTCTGAGTCTCTTTCTTCTGCTGAAGGTTTTGAATTCGTCAAGGGTCTGTTTAGCGGATTCATTGCCAAATTTATAGCTTGGGGCACCATTTCCGTATTGGCATACCACCTTATCGGCGGTATTCGTCATATCATTATGGATATGGGACATTGGGAAGAACTTGAATCAGGTAACCTCAGCGCTAAAATTGCTATGGCACTTGGCGTTGTGGCTTCTGTTCTAGCAGGGGTGTGGATATGGTTTTAAATCAAGCAACTCTAAAGCGTGATGGTGTACAAGATTATGTCTCATTACGTACCACGGCACTAGTAATTACCGCGTATGCGATTTTTATTATCGGCTACTTCTTATGTACACCAGAAGTTACTTTTGAAGCATGGCAAGGCCTGTTTTCAAACCTCGCAATGAAAGGGTTTACGTTAATTACCCTCGTTTGCATTATGGTTCATACCCGTATTGGCCTTTGGCAAGTACTGACTGATTACGTGAAAAATGCAACATTACGCGCTGTTTTAGGGTTTGTATTAAACCTTATGGCCGTTGCATACGTAGCTATTGGTCTAATCGTTTTATGGGGTGTTTAAGTGAAATATTCTGTTCGTGAATTTGATGCCGTTGTGATTGGCGCAGGTGGTGCGGGTATGCGCGCAGCACTTGCAATCACTGAATCAGGTAAAACCTGTGCGCTTATCTCTAAAGTATTCCCAACCCGTTCTCACACTGTGTCTGCACAAGGTGGTATTACGGTTGCTTTGGGTAACTCACATGAAGATAACTGGGAATGGCACATGTACGATACTGTTAAAGGTTCCGATTTCATCGGTGACCAAGACGCTATCGAATATATGTGTAAAACAGGCCCAGAAGCAATTACTGAATTAGAAAACATGGGTCTACCATTTTCTCGTTTTGAAAATGGCCGTGTTTACCAACGTCCTTTCGGTGGTCAATCGAAGAATTTTGGTGGTGAGCAAGCTGCACGGACTGCGGCTGCAGCTGACCGTACTGGTCATGCGTTATTACACCTTCTTTACCAGCAAAACGTTAAAAACAAAACCAATGTATTTTCTGAATGGTATGCATTAGATTTAGTTAAAAACGATGATGGTAATGTTGTTGGTTGTACTGCAATCGATATCGAAACCGGCGAAGTTGTTTACTTTAAATCTAAAGCTGTTGTACTAGCAACGGGTGGCGCAGGTCGTATCTTCGCATCAACGACTAATGCACACATCAATACTGGTGACGGTGTTGGTATGGCAACTCGTGCCGGCATTTCTATGCAAGACATGGAAATGTGGCAATTTCACCCAACCGGTATTGCTGGTGCGGGTACGCTAGTAACAGAAGGTTGTCGTGGTGAAGGTGGTTATCTTTTAAATAAAGATGGCGAGCGTTTCATGGAACGTTATGCACCGAATGCAAAAGATTTAGCGTCACGCGATGTTGTTGCTCGTTCAATGATGACAGAAATCCGTGAAGGTCGTGGTTGTGATGGTCCTTGGGGTCCACACATTAAGCTTAAGCTTGATCACTTAGGTGAAGAAACGCTTAATCTACGTCTTCCTGGTGTATGTGATCTTGCTAAAACATTTGCTCACGTTGACCCTGCTAAAGAGCCAATTCCAGTAATTCCTACTTGCCATTATATGATGGGTGGCGTACCAACCAATGTAAATGGGCAAGTACTACAAATCGATGCCCAAGGCAATGAGAAAGTAGTTGAAGGCTTATTTGCAGTTGGTGAGATTGCCTGTGTATCTGTACACGGTGCAAACCGCTTAGGTGGTAACTCATTGCTTGATTTAGTGGTATTTGGTCGTGCAGCTGGTAACTTCTTAGGTACATACCTAAATGATGTTGAAGTATCTAAAGATGCCTCTGAGTCAGATTTAGAAGCGTCACTTGCTCGCTTTAATCGTTGGGAAAACTCAACAATTGGTCAAGGCGAAGATCCAGTCCAAATCAAGAAAGATCTACAGCAATGTATGCAACTTAACTTCTCGGTATTCCGTGAAGGTGAGTCAATGGCAGCAGGTCTTAAAGAACTTAAAGAAATTCGTGAACGTCTGCAGCATGCGCGTCTTGATGATAAATCATTAGACTTCAACACTGCACGTATCGAATGTCTAGAGCTAGATAACATGATGGAAACAGCGTACTCAACTGCAGTCGCTGCAAACTTCCGTACAGAAAGCCGTGGTGCACACTCTCGCTTTGACTTCCCAGATCGTGATGACGAAAACTGGCTATGTCACTCTGTTTTCAATCCGGTAACGGATGAAATGAGCAAACGTGATGTTAACTATGCGCCTAAACTGCGCGAAGCATTTCCACCTAAAGCACGTACCTACTAGGAGCGAGACGATGGCACAAGTACAATTTTCTGTTTATCGTTATAATCCAGATGTTGATAACGCCCCACGTATGCAAGAATATACTTTGCAAACGGAAGAAGGCCACGACATGATGGTTTTGGATGCACTTTTATTATTAAAAGAGCAAGATCCAACGTTATCATTCCGTCGCTCATGCCGTGAAGGTGTATGTGGTTCTGACGGTGTTAACATGAATGGTAAAAATGGTTTAGCATGTATTACTCCTTTATCTACGCTACAAAAAAATGGCAAAGGTAAAATTGTAATACGTCCATTACCAGGTTTACCTGTGGTACGTGACCTTGTTATTGACATGAGTCAGTTCTACACTCAATACGAAAAAGTTAAACCATACTTAATTAATGACACGCCAGCGGCGGGTGAACGTCTTCAATCAATCGAAGAACGTGATAAGTTAGATGGCTTGTATGAGTGTATTCTATGTGCATGTTGTTCAACATCGTGTCCTTCGTTTTGGTGGAATCCAGACAAGTTCATAGGTCCAGCTGGTCTTCTTCATGCTTACCGTTTCTTGGCTGATAGCCGCGATACGGCAACTGAAGAGCGTTTAGCTGATTTAGACGATGCATTCAGCGTGTTCCGTTGTCACAGTATCATGAACTGTGTTAGCGTTTGTCCTAAGGGTCTTAATCCAACTAAGGCAATCGGACAAATCAAATCAATGTTAATAAGCCGTTCGGTTTAATAATCTTGATAAATGTAAGATGGCTAATGTGAATTGGCCATCTTGTTATTACAATTAATTTCTGCGCTAAAGAAAAGGGCTTATAAATGCACGAAGGTGTGATGAAGGCATGGCTAGAATCTTCACATTTAAACGGCGGCAACGTTGCTTATATAGAAGAGCTTTATGAAGCGTATTTAGACAATGCGACTTCTGTGCCAGAAGAATGGCGAGAAGTGTTCGAACAATTACCAAAAGTTGATGGTGTGGATGTTGAAGTTAAGCATTCAGAAGTTCGTGCACAGTTTGCGGCGCTTGCGAAAAACAAGCATAGAGAAGTAGTGGTAGCAGAAGGTGGAAGCAGTGACCCTAAACAAGTCAAAGTTCTCCAGCTTATAAATGCTTTCCGTTTCCGTGGTCATCAAAATGCCAACCTAGATCCATTGGGCATTTGGCAACGTGAACGTGTTCGAGACTTAGAGCTTGAATATCATGAATTATCTAAAGCTGATTTTGACCGTGAATTTAACGTGGGATCGTTTGCCGTAGGCCGCGATACCATGCCTTTAGGTGAGTTATATCAAGCTCTAATGACCACATACTGTGGTTCTGTTGGCGCTGAGTATATGCACATCACATCAACTGAAGAAAAGCGTTGGTTACAGCAACGTTTAGAGTCAGTGCAATCACGTCCAACATTCAGTAAAGATGAAAAGTTGCGTATCCTTAAAGGATTAACCGCAGCGGATGGTCTTGAAAAATATTTAGGGGCTAAGTTCCCCGGTGCTAAACGTTTCTCACTTGAAGGTGGTGATGCATTAGTACCAATGCTTAAAGAGCTTATTCACCGTGCTGGCGAAAGTGGCCAACAAGAAGCGGTTATTGGTATGGCTCACCGTGGTCGCTTAAATGTTCTTGTCAATGTGCTTGGTAAAAACCCATCAGAACTATTTGATGAGTTTGCTGGCAAGCATAAAGAAACATTAAGCTCAGGTGATGTTAAATACCACATGGGTTACTCTTCGGATTTTGCTACTAAAGGTGGCAAAGTTCATATGGCTCTTGCCTTTAACCCATCGCATCTTGAAATCGTAAACCCAGTAGTTATGGGCTCGGTTCGTGCACGTTTAGACCGTTTGGGTGACAGTTCAGGTATTAAAGCACTACCTATCACCATTCATGGTGACTCGGCAGTGGCAGGCCAAGGTGTTGTTCAAGAAACCTTTAACTTATCGCAAACAAATGCGTTTAGTTGTGGTGGTAGTATTCGCATTGTAGTGAACAACCAAGTTGGTTTTACTACAAGCAAACAATACGATGTACGTTCAACAGATTACTGTACAGACATCGCAAAAATGGTGCAATCGCCTATTTTCCACGTTAATTCAGATGACCCTGAAGCGGTTGCATTTGTTACGCAAATCGCACTTGATTTCAGAAATCAATTTAAACGTGATGTGGTTATTGATTTAGTTTGTTATCGTCGTCACGGCCATAATGAAGCGGATGAGCCGAATGCGACTCAACCGATCATGTACCAAAAAATCAAAAAACACCCAGTGCCACGTTTGATCTACGCAGATCAGTTAATGGCTGAAGGCTCGTTTACTGAAGATGAAATTAAAGCACTGGCTGATGACTACCGTAATGGTTTAGACGAAGGCAATTGTGTTGTTGAAGAAATTCAACCAGAAACATCACACTCATCTGATTGGGCTAAGTATGTTGGCCATGAATGGAGTGTTGATTACGATGCCAGCGTTCCAGTTGAAAAATTAAAAGAACTAGGTAACAAAATAGCAAGTTACCCTGAGCAATATAAAGCTCAGTCTCGCGTTAAAAAGATTTACGATGATCGCAAATTAATGGCTAACGGTGAGAAACCACTTGATTGGGGTATGGCAGAAACACTTGCTTATGCAACGATCGCAACTGAAGGTACTGATATTCGTTTAACAGGCCAAGATTCAGGTCGTGGTACTTTCTTCCACCGCCATGCAGTTGTACATAGTCAAACTGATGGGGCCACTTACACGCCTTTACAGCACTTAAGTGAAGATCAAGGTACTTTCCAAGTATTTGACTCAGTGCTTTCAGAAGAAGCGGTTGTGGCGTTTGAATATGGTTATGCGACAGCAGAGCCAACATCACTAGTACTGTGGGAAGCACAGTTTGGTGATTTTGCTAACGGCGCACAAGTTGTATTTGACCAATTCTTAAGTTCAGGTGAGCAAAAATGGGGCCGCTTATGTGGACTGACCATTTTATTGCCACATGGTTATGAAGGGCAAGGTCCTGAACACAGTTCAGCACGTTTAGAGCGTTTCTTACAGCTATGTGCTGATCACAACATGCAAGTATGTGTGCCTTCAACACCGGCACAAGTATATGCAATGTTACGTCGTCAATCAGTAAGACCACTGCGTCGCCCACTGATTGTTATGACACCTAAATCATTGTTACGTCATCCACTTGCAACGTCGTCGCTTGAAGAGCTTGCAGAAGGTGTATTCCATAATATGATCGATGAAATCGATGATATTGATGCTAAGAAAGTAGAACGCGTAGTATTTTGTAGTGGTAAGGTTTACTACGAGCTATTACAAGAGCGTCGTAAGCTTGAGCAAGAGAATGTTGCTATTGTGCGTGTTGAACAGTTATACCCATTCCCACATGATGAAATGGAAGCCATTATGGCGCGTTATCAACATGTGAAAGACTTTGTTTGGTGTCAAGAAGAGCCGCAAAACCAAGGTGCTTGGTATTGTTCACAACACCACTTTGTAGATGCAATCCCACAAGGTGCGAAGCTTAAATATGCAGGTCGTAAAGCCTCTGCTTCTCCAGCGTGTGGTTATATGTCAGTGCATACTAAAGAACAACAAGCGCTTGTCGCAGACGCGCTTACTATTGAAAATAAAGGATAAGCAATGAGCACAGAAATTAAAGTTCCTGTTCTTCCTGAGTCGGTTGCTGATGCTTCCGTTGCTACATGGCATGTAAGTGTTGGCGACAAAGTAAGCCGTGATCAGAACTTAGTAGATATCGAAACAGACAAAGTTGTTTTAGAAGTTGTTGCACCACATGACGGTGTGATCACTGAAATTTCACAAGAAGAAGGTGCAACCGTACTTGGCGACCAAGTGATCGGTATCATTGGTGAGGCTGATGCAGCTACGCCAACTGAAGACGCAAAGAGCGAAGCTGCACCAGCTTCAGACAAACAAGAAAACGCGCCAGCGGCGCAATCAGCACCAGCATCAGAAGGTAAAGAAGTGGACATTAAAGTACCTGTACTTCCAGAATCAGTCGCAGACGCGACAGTAGCTACTTGGCATGTGCAACCAGGTGACGCAGTAACACGCGATCAAAACCTAGTTGATATCGAAACTGATAAAGTTGTTCTTGAAGTTGTTGCTCAAGAAGATGGCGTAATGGGTGAAATTATTCACGCAGAAGGCGATACAGTACTGGGTGACCAAGTTATCGGTAAAGTTAAAGCCGGTGGCGCACCAGCTGCAGCCCCTGCAGCAAAAGAACAAGCTCCAGCTGCTGATTCTAGCGATAGTTCAGACGTGTTAACACCGTCAGTGCGTCGTTTAATCGCAGAAAAAGGCCTAGATGCTTCTAAAATTAAAGGCTCTGGTAAAAATGGTCGTGTGACAAAAGAAGATGTTGATCAATTCTTGAAGTCACCAGCTCCTGCGGCGAAAGTTGAAGCAGCGCCAGCGGCACCAATGGGTGACCGTACACAAAAACGCGTTCCTATGACACGTTTACGTAAAACCATTGCTAATCGTCTTCTTGAAGCGAAAAACTCTACTGCAATGTTAACGACATTTAACGAAGTTAACATGAAACCAATCATGGATCTTCGTAAGCAGTATCAAGAAGTGTTCGAGAAACGTCACGGTATCCGTTTAGGTTTCATGTCTTTTTACGTAAAAGCAGTTACTGAAGCACTAAAACGTTTCCCTGACGTAAATGCATCAATTGATGGCGATGATATCGTATACCACAACTATTTTGATATCAGCATTGCAGTTTCTACGCCACGTGGCTTAGTGACTCCAGTACTAAAAGATTGCGATAAGCTATCTGTTGCTGAAATCGAAAAAGGTATTCGTGAATTAGCACTTAAAGGTCGTGATGGTAAGTTAACACTTGACGACATGACTGGTGGTAACTTCACTATCACTAACGGTGGTGTGTTCGGTTCGTTACTATCAACACCTATTATCAACTTACCGCAGTCTTCAATTTTGGGTATGCATAAAATCCAAGATCGTCCAATGGCTGTGAATGGTAAAGTTGAAATTCTTCCTATGATGTATTTGGCATTATCTTATGATCATCGCCAAATAGATGGTAAAGAATCTGTTGGCTTCTTAGTAACAATTAAAGAGTTACTTGAAGATCCAACTCGTTTATTACTGGATGTTTAATTCAGTAGTATAAAATATAAGCTGTGAGTCATATTCACAGCTTTTTTTTTGCGCCTTTGGTCGTACTGGGGTTTTCATGTTAAGCCTTGGGATCTATACTAGGTGCGCAATTTGGGATAGCTGTCTATTTATAAAAATAGTCAGCTCTTTTAGTATAAAAAATTGGATAAAGCATCATGAATTTGCATGAGTATCAGGCAAAACAACTTTTTGCCGAATATGGTTTACCAGTTTCTCAAGGTTTCGCTTGCGATACACCTGAAGAAGCTGCAGCAGCTGCTGAGAAAATCGGCGGTGATATGTGGGTTGTTAAAACTCAGGTTCACGCAGGTGGACGTGGTAAAGCTGGCGGTGTAAAGCTAGTTAAAACTATCGACGAAGTTAAAGCGTTTGCAGCTAACTGGTTAGGTAAAAACCTAGTTACTTACCAAACAGACGAGAATGGTCAGCCAGTTGCTAAAATTTTAGTAGAAAGCTGTACTGATATCGCCAACGAATTGTACTTAGGTGCAGTTGTTGACCGTGCATCTCGCAAAGTTGTTTTCATGGCGTCTACTGAAGGCGGTGTTGAAATTGAAACTGTTGCTGAAGAAACACCAGAGCTTATCCACAAAGCAGAGATCGACCCATTAGTAGGTCCTCAAGCTTACCAAGCACGTGAACTAGGTTTTAAATTGGGTCTTAACCCAGTACAAATGAAACAGTTCGTACAGATCTTCATGGGTCTTGGTAAAATGTTTACTGATTTCGATTTCGCACTACTTGAAATCAACCCGCTTGTTATCACTGATGAAGGTAACCTTCACTGTCTTGACGGCAAAATCGGTATCGATGGTAATGCACTTTACCGTCAACCTAAAATGCGTGATTTCCACGATCCATCACAAGAAGATGCACGTGAAGCACATGCAGCAAGTTTTGAACTTAACTACGTTGCATTAGACGGTAACGTTGGTTGTATGGTTAACGGTGCAGGCCTAGCAATGGGTACTATGGACATCGTAAACCTACACGGTGGTAAGCCTGCAAACTTCCTAGATGTTGGCGGCGGCGCGACTAAAGAACGTGTATCTGAAGCATTCAAAATCATTCTTTCAGATGACAACGTTAAAGCTGTTTTAGTTAACATCTTTGGTGGTATCGTTCGTTGTGACATGATCGCTGAAGGCATCATTGGCGCAGTTAAAGAAGTTGGCGTAAACGTACCTGTAGTTGTACGTTTAGAAGGTACTAACGCTGAGCTAGGTCGTGAAGTTCTTAAGAATTCTGGTCTAGATATCATTGCTGCTGAATCACTAACAGACGCGGCTGAAAAAGTTGTTGCTGCTGCGGAGGGCAAATAATGTCTGTATTAATCAATAAAGATACAAAAGTTATCTGTCAAGGTTTCACCGGTGGCCAAGGTACTTTCCACTCAGAGCAAGCGCTTGAGTACGGTACACAAATGGTTGGTGGTGTAAGCCCAGGTAAAGGCGGTCAAACGCACCTTGGTCTTCCAGTATTTAACACTGTACGTGATGCTGTAGAAGCAACAGGTGCAACTGCATCAGTTATCTATGTACCAGCACCTTTTTGTAAAGATGCTATCTTAGAAGCAATCGATGCGGGCATCGAGCTAATCGTTTGTATCACTGAAGGTATCCCTACACTTGATATGGTTGACGTTAAAGTTAAACTAGATCAAACAGGTACTCGTATGATCGGTCCTAACTGTCCAGGTGTTATCACTCCTGGTGAGACTAAGATTGGTATCATGCCTGGTCACATCCACAAACCTGGTAAAGTAGGTATTGTTTCTCGCTCTGGTACTTTAACGTACGAAGCTGTTAAACAAACTACAGATGCAGGTTTCGGTCAGTCTACCTGTGTTGGTATTGGTGGCGACCCAATTCCTGGTACTAACTTTATCGACGTTTTAGAAATGTTCGAAAAAGATCCACAAACTGAAGCGATCGTAATGATCGGTGAAATCGGTGGTACTGCAGAAGAAGAAGCTGCAGAGTACATCAAAGCTAACGTTACTAAGCCTGTTGTTTCTTACATTGCTGGTGTTACTGCACCAGAAGGTAAGCGTATGGGTCATGCTGGCGCAATCATCGCTGGCGGTAAAGGTACTGCTGATGAGAAATTTGCTGCATTAGAAGCTGCGGGCGTAAAAACTGTACGTTCACTTGCTGATATCGGTAAAGCACTTAAAGAAAAAACTGGCTGGTAATAACCTGCTATGTTTTGAAAAAAGGCTCACTTAGTGAGCCTTTTTTTTGCCATTATTTATAAAGTATTATGTCTAGATAATGATAAATTTCCGAATCTCTAGCTGTTTATTTAATAATAAAAATCAATAGCTTGTTTCAATAAACTCTACTGGTAATAATCAAAACTGCCGTTATAATGTGCGATTGCTTTTTATCATTGGAAGATCTAGCAGTAATGCGAATAATTTATTTTACAGTCTACCTTGTATGCTTTTGTTGCTCTTTCAATTTATTTTCATCTACTTCATTTCGTACCGCATTTTTAGTAACCGAACAACGCGCATTAGCTGAACCAAATCAGTTGATCGAAGAATTAGTTATTACACAAGCAGCTCAGCGTATTTCTACCACTGAACACGCTTATAATAATACTTTGTTAGCGCGGCTGTATTTATTTAAAGGTGATATCGCACGTTCACAAAGTTACTTTGAACTTGCCCAACAACAACTGCCTAAAGACGATGATTGGATCCAAGGTTATTGGTTAATGTATCGGAGTGTTTTTTCTTTAGAAGAAGGGCTGTTACCTGAAAGTATTAAACAAATCCGCTTAGCACAAAATGCCTTTATTCAAGCAAACGATTTAGAGATGTTGGTACAAGCTGAGTCAATTGAAGGGGCTCTGTTGCTCTGGCAAGAGGAATACCCTAAAGCAATAGAAATTATCGAAAATGCCTACATTGAAGCCAAAACTGCGAATATGTCATCAACTACCATGCT
The DNA here is from genome assembly GCF_014164235.1 of Pseudoalteromonas sp. SG44-17. Classification (NCBI taxonomy): domain Bacteria; kingdom Pseudomonadati; phylum Pseudomonadota; class Gammaproteobacteria; order Alteromonadales; family Pseudoalteromonadaceae; genus Pseudoalteromonas; species Pseudoalteromonas sp. SG44-17. The sequence continues at coordinate 129,072 of NZ_JACJEV010000007.1, forward strand.
TTATGTTTATGATAGTTTAGCTGCATATTATTCGACCATGTCACTATTTGAGAAAGGTGAGCAATATGCAGTTTTAGCACGCGATCTCGCCAGTAAAAACGGCAATGTTGTCAATGGTTTGCCTGTTATCTATATCTTATGCATGACATATGAGCGCGCCGAAAAACTTGATTCAGCGGCGGCTTGTTATGAAGAAATGATAATGTTATCAGCAATGGTAAAAGCACCGCGCTATCTTTTTTTAGCGCCAGCTGGTAAAGCAAATGTCGCTCTGAAGTAAAAAAAATATTCGCAAGCGTTGCAACTACTATACTTGGCTAAAAGTTATGTCAATAAAGTGATTGTAAATCCAGCGCATATAATTGCGTTAAATAATGGATTTGCTAAAACTTTCTTAGCATTACAGCAACCAGAGCAAGCACTTGAATATATTCAAGCATCAGAGTTATTGTTAACTGATTACGATAGGCCGCTTAATAACCGTTACAGCCGGAATACACTCAGCTTAAAGGCGCAAAGCCTAGAACAATTAGGTCGTTTTGCAGAGGCTACTAATGCACTGAAGTTATTGATTAAGCTTACAGAGCAAGCAAAAGAAACAACGCAGCAGAAACTCGAGCAAGAAGCACGCTCACGATTTGAATCTACTCAACAAGATATCAAATTGCAGTTGGCTGAAGAGAAATTAAAATACCAACAAATTACTTTAGATAAGTTAGCTAAAGAAGGACAGTTACAAGCAGCCTATTCTGTTATTGGTATATTAGCGATATTAAGCATTACAATTTTCGCATTAAATCAACGCAAAGCATATTTACGAAGCCAACGCAGAGCAAATACAGATCCACTCACTGGAGCTCATAACCGTCGCTATATTCTCGATTTTATTGCAGCGCAACTTATCGTGAAGCAACAAAACTTTTCAGTTTCAATTTTAGATATTGATCATTTTAAACAAGTAAATGATCAATATGGTCATGATATCGGTGATCAAGCCCTAATTGCTTTTAGCGCGTTACTTACAGAGCAGTTAGCTGATACTGAGTATCAATTTGCTCGCTTTGGTGGTGAAGAGTTTATTGTGGCAATGCCAAACTTAACACTTGCACAAGGGCATGATTTTATCGGTAACTTATGCATTTGTTTAAAATCGTTAAGCTTGACCGATAAAAAAATCACTTTAACAAGCAGTGCTGGTGTAGCACAAATGCAGCCAGGACTCGCCCTTAATACGTTATTAAAAGTTGCTGACACAAACCTTTACCATGCTAAAAATACTGGCAGGGATAAGGTCTGTAGTTAACCTGAACTTAGCTTAAGGGGTTCATTATCGACAAGCTCGCTATTATAGATAATGATTGATATGTTGAAAAAATCGCACAGTGATATCTTGGCGCTCTATATTAATAGATAATGGTTCGATGAGTGTACGGATCACACTTTCAACTTGATTCATAAACCGACCGTGGCCAATTCCTTGTTCGTCTTTTTCACTGGCAACAATAACAAAATGCAGTGAATCTACTAGTTTTTCATCATGCCAATAATGACTATATTGCGTTTTTTGATCGTCGGTTGAAAAACTTAGCTTTTGCAATTCATGATTGCCATCGTTGTTATCAGTCTTACTGTTTCTAATTATTGGCATCGTACCATTTGCTATCATCGCCGCTAAATGTAAATTTTTGGCGGCGCATTGCTTAATAAATGCGTCATAAAAGTGCTGGTAAAACTCTGTGAATGTTGGCTTATTAAGTAAATGATGAAACTGAGTTTTAATAGTACGTGTTATTGGGATCGCAAATGTCGTATAGGTCATCTCATTATGTTCTGCAGGGAGTGTACAATGGCGGCTTTGGTAGCGAGGGTAGAGTCCTCTGAGTTTATAACCGTAGCTTTCTTTACATCCTTTCGCTTTGGCGAACAAGTCATAGGTTAAATGTTGATGATCACGCACTTTTATTGCTGCTTCATCGATCAATAATGTGCTTTGTAGGTATTCGAGTACTTTTTTAACCCGAGTATGGAATATGGCAGCATTCGCACGCAAGTCTTCACCAGTAGCAAGGAAGAGTAAGCGAATTTTTTTACTGGGTTTGCTGCTGTCGTAAATGCATTTATGCGCTTCATGGTAACGCGGGTTATAAAAGAATAAAATTTGTTTTTCTGTTTGTAAACAATACGACTCTTCATGAAACCTAACAACGGGGAGCTTATCGTTTGCTATCAAATGTACATTGTGTAGCTCGTATTCATCACATGAAGAGAATAGCTGTCGTGCTAAACGTTCATAACATTGCTGTATATTACTAAAACGTGCGTATAAATCGGCACTGGGTACGAACTCCGCTAAGATATATTGGTTTGCGCGTGCAGTAGTTGGGATATAAACGCGATGCTGTGAAAGTGAAGCCATTATTTTCTCCTTAAAAGAATTACTTTAATGACGTCACTGTAGCTTGGTTGAATGACTGTTTTATTGCGCTAGAACAATTTATCGTCATTAAGAGATTAAATAACAACCCAGGCGTGGTTCTTTAGCTAGTATTTTCCGCTAAGCACACAATATGTAATAAACCCGCATCTATTACTGTATGTTAAAGTTTGTTTTTATAATATACCCAAACCACCTCAATATGCAGAATTCAGCGTTTCACAGGTGCTTAATATCAAGGCGTTACTTTGCAACAATGGCAGTCCCTTTTAAGAAGTAACAACGATGAGAGTAAGTGCCTGCGAAACGCCCAACGGGTTGGTTTAAAAGCGATTTATACTGCGTTATTGATTTTACCAATAGAACCACTATTATTTGCAATCAATGCCTTGCCTAAATCGCTTTTAATTCCAACTGAAACTCGCATCTTGGGGTGGTTTGGGTATAATGCAGTAGTTTTGTCACCATGCACTATTGTGAGGATTGTATTCCTATGGCGGAAATTGAGAATCGCCCAAGTAACTTTATAAGAACCCGTATTGATGAAGATTTAGCATCAGGTAAACATGCGTCTACACATACTCGTTTTCCACCAGAGCCAAATGGTTTTTTACATATTGGTCATGCTAAATCAATTTGTTTAAATTTTGGTATAGCGCAAGACTACAGTGGTCAATGTAATTTACGTTTTGATGATACTAACCCTGAAAAAGAAGATATTAACTACGTTAATTCAATCAAAGAAGATGTTCAGTGGTTAGGTTTTAACTGGGATGGTGAAATAAAGTATTCGTCAAATTATTTTGATACTTTGTATGACTATGCTGTAGAGCTTATTAATAAAGGCTTAGCCTATGTGTGCTTTTTAACAGCTGATCAAGCGCGTGAATATCGCGGCACGTTAAAAGAGCCTGGTAAAAATAGTCCAACCCGTGATACTAGTCCTTCAGAAAACCTAGCACTATTTGAAAAAATGCGTGCTGGTGAATTTAAAGAAGGCGAGTGTGTACTACGTGCAAAAATCGATATGGCCAGCTCATTTATGGTGCTGCGTGATCCTATTATTTATCGTGTTCGATTTGCACACCATCATCAGACCGGTGATAAATGGTGCATTTACCCAATGTATGACTTTACGCACTGTATTTCAGATGCGCTAGAGGGTATTACCCATTCATTGTGTACACTTGAATTTCAAGATAACCGCCGTTTATATGATTGGGTGTTAGATAACATCAGTATTGAATGTCATCCACAACAAATTGAGTTTTCAAGGTTAAACCTTGAATACACTATAATGTCAAAGCGTAAGCTAAATGACTTAGTGGTCAATGAGTATGTTGAAGGGTGGGATGATCCGCGTATGCCTACTATTGCAGGTCTTCGCCGTCGTGGTTATACACCAGCATCAATTCGTGAATTTTGCTTACGTATTGGCGTAACCAAACAAGAAAACATGGTTGAAATGGGCATGCTTGAAGCCTGTATCCGTGAAGATTTAAACGAACATGCTCCACGTGCCATGGCCGTTCTCGATCCGGTTAAAATCATCATTGAAAACTATGCTGTTGATACCGTTGAAACCTTATCAATTGCAAATCATCCAAATGATGAAAGTATGGGTCGTCGTGATGTTCCGTTCACCCGTGAAATTTATATTGAACGTGAAGACTTCAAAGAAGAAGCAAATAACAAATTCAAGCGCTTAGTACTTGATAAAGAAGTTCGTTTACGTGGTGCTTATGTTATTAAAGCAGAGCGTGTTGAAAAAGACGAAAATGGCGAAATAACCACGATTTTCTGTAGCTATGATCCACAAACGCTGGGCAAAAATCCAACTGATGGACGTAAAGTGAAGGGCGTTATCCACTGGGTGTCAGCCAGTGAGTCAATCACCGCAGAAGTTCGTTTATATGATCGGTTATTCAGCGTACCAAATCCTGCAGCAGCTGAAGACTTTGCAACAACTTTAAATCCTGATTCATTAGTGGTTTTAGCAAACGCAAAACTTGAGCCATCACTTGCTAATGCAGAGCCTGCACAAGGTTTTCAATTTGAACGTACAGGGTACTTCAGCCGTGATACTAAGTCAGAGAACATTGTATTTAACCAAACAGTTGGTTTACGTGATTCTTGGACTAAAACACAGCAGTAGTTTTTTTTCCCTTCGCTCAAAGGCGAGGGGATAAAAGTAACAGACATAAAAAAACCTGCAATTTGCAGGTTTTTTTATTCAGCTAATAAATTATTGGCTATCTGCAAATGCTTTACATGCTGCAGTGTCAGTACACTCGCCATACAGATAAAGAGAGTGGTTGGTTAATTTAATACCATTTTCTTCTGAAATTTCAAGTTGACGACGTTCAATCATTTCATCTTCAAATTCAACAACTTTACCACATTTTAAACATACTAGGTGATCATGGTGTGTGCTACCAGAGAGTTCAAATACAGACTTACCGCCTTCAAAATGGTGACGGCTAACAATACCCGCATCATCAAATTGGTTAAGTACGCGGTACACAGTAGCAAGGCCAATTTCTTCACCTAGGTCCAAAAGAATTTTGTAAACATCTTCAGCGCTGATGTGTTGGTTATCTGGAGATTGTAAAATCTCTAAAATTTTAATACGCGGCAAAGTTACTTTTAAGCCGGCTTTTTTTAATTCCAAGTTATGATCAGTCATTAAATCTGTCTCAATTATATTTGGTTATACTAGACACCTTACAAAGATGTACACGACACATTAGCAACGATAAGAATAACGTGCCTAGTCATTAAGTGCAAAGATCAATTGCTAGAAATACTTATAAAATGTGTAATAGGAAAACGAACGTCACTATTTTATACGATTACTAGCAATAAAGTGCATTTAATCAGCAAGTTCACTTAAACACATTTCTTCATAAACTTGTGCTGACCATGCTTTTACACGTTGTTCAGTAAGCTCTGGTTGACGGTCTTCATCAATGCCTAAACCAACAAAATGGTTGTCATCAGCCATGCCTTTCGAGGCTTCAAAATCATACCCTTTTGTTGGCCAATGACCCACAACAATAGCGCCACGCTCAGTAACGATGTCATTGATCATACCCATCGCATCAAGGAAGTATTCAGCGTAGTCTTCTTGATCGCCACAGCCAAAAATAGCCACAAGCTTGCCTTCAAAATCAACTTCTTCTAATTCAGGGAAAAAGTCATCCCAATCACATTGTGCTTCACCATAATACCAAGTAGGAATGCCAAATAAGATTAAATCAAATTCTGCGATCTGTTCTTTTGAACTTTTAGCAATATCATGCACAGCCACTAACTTTTTACCCAATTCTTTTTGGATCATTTTAGCTACGTGTTCTGTGTTACCTGTGTCACTTCCGAAAAAAATACCTACACTTGCCATGGATTTAAAACCTTTTATCTATCAATAGCCAATCTTTCTTGTAAAATAGTTTCAATCAGCGCACTGCGGCTAATATTTTGTGCATCGGCCATATCGCTTAACGCTTGATATAACTGCGATGAAACTTTAAATTCGACACGCTTTAAACCACGTGCTTTATCTCTTTTTATTTGATTACGTTTATTTACCTTTAACTGAACCTCCCTTGGTAGGGGATTCGTTTTTGGTCTGCCGGGGCGTTTTTCGTATTCAAATAAATCGAGCGTTGTTCTATCTGTTTCAGACTTAGCCATGGTTAACCCACACCCGCACCTTGCCAAAAAACTTGAATAAGTCCTTTAGCGATAAAACCAGAACACCCTAAAAATAGCACAAGCCATACTACATAACGGCCAAATTTAGGCACATTACCTTTTTTTAGTACGTCTTGGATAGCCATACCGATAAAAAAGAACACACCGGCTAAGCCAAAGTACAACCCAAGGGTATCAAATTCGTTAATTAACTGACTGACCATCAACGTATAACCTTTAAATTAAACGGCGCGTACTATAGCATATAAAATTGTAATAATTTAGTGCGCTAAGTCAAAAATACGTGATTAAATTTTGCTTTATTAAGCCATTAAAAAATCATTGATAGACTTATTAACCGCCATTGGTTTTTGGGCATGCAACCAATGACCTGCGCCATGAATAATTTTTGCTTTTGCGTTGCTAAATTGAGCCATAATAGCTTCACGATATTCAGGCAATATATAATCAGAATCGTTCCCTTTGATAAATAAAGTATCGCATAAACAAGAATCATTTGCTTTAATATTTGCTAAAATATTGCGATATTTTTCACTTAGGGTAGTCAAATTAAAGCGCCACTGCAGTTCACCAAGTTCGTTTTTCGCATAGCTTTTTAGCAAAAACTGGCGAACACCTAATTCAGGTATTAGCTGCGTCATTAATTTATCCGCTTCTTTGCGGTCATTAATAGCATGGCTTTTTACCAGCTTTAATGCCGCAATGATATCATCATGACGACTTTGATATGCAACAGGAGCGATATCTAATACTACGAGCTTATTTACTGAGCTTGGATTAATATGTGCTATTTGCATAGCAACTTTCCCGCCCATAGAATGACCGACTAAATGGGCTTTATCAATACTTAAATGGTCCATTAAGGCGAGTACGTCGTCAGCCATTGCCGGGTAATCCATAATATCACTGTGTGGTGAACGGCCATGGTTACGTAAATCAAGATTCGTTACTGTAAAATTTTCTGCCAATGCATTGGCTATAACATTTAAATTTTCCAGTGAACCAAACAATCCATGGATCAAAATTACATGCGGCCCTTGGCCAGTTTGTTTGTAATTTAACAGCATCACAGTTTCCAAAAACAATCTCATAAAAGTGTGCCTAGTTTGCCTAGTGAAATAACAAATTGCAAAACATAGAGAATTAAATCAGGTTTGGGTATAATCAGCATGGATGAAAAAAATGTGACCCGTAACGACAGGAATAACATGAAAAAAATTGACATAGACGACGAGTTATATCAATACATTGCAAGTAACACTCAAAGTATAGGCGAAAGCGCCTCAACTATTTTACGTCGTTTATTAAATATTCACGGCGAAAATGATTTAGCCGCGCAAGAAAAACCAGAACAGCCCGTCACGCATGAGGTTGCAAAGACGACTCAAACAACTGAACACACCTCATCGACCGAGAATAAAAAGTCAGCCGCTGTCACACCATTGACACAAGCGCATGCCAGTGTTTTTAATATACTCAATAAAGAAGAGTTGGCGATGCAAAAAGGCGTAGTAGGGCGCTTTTTGTTTATTTTATCTGCTTTACATAGAACTCATAAAACTGATTTTTCAGCGGTATTGGATGTGCAAGGGCGTGATCGCGTTTACTTCGCAACCAGCAAAGAAGCGTTAGTAAACAGTGGCAGCAGTATGAATCCAAAAAACATTACCGACAGTGAATACTGGGTAATGACCAACTCAAATACTACCCGTAAGAAAATGATGCTACACGAAGTGGCACTTGGCTTAGGCTATAGTGCTGAACAAGCTGAAAAAATTCGAGACTACTTATAAAGGAAATGTAATGGCGATTCATTCCGGTGCAGGGAAACCTGCAACACAATCAGATTTAGTAAATGTACCAAAATTAGTGTCTGCTTATTATTTAAATGAACCCGATCTAGAGCAAAACCCTGAACATTGTGTTGCTTTTGGTACTTCAGGGCACCGAGGTTGTTCATATGATGTGAAATTCAATGAATCTCACATTCTCGCCATTACTCAAGCAATTTGTGATTACCGAAAACAAAATAATATTTTTGGACCGCTATTCTTAGGTAAGGATACGCACGCGTTAAGTGAGGCGGCTTACAATTCAGCGATTGAAGTGCTTGTTGCTAACGAAGTACAAGTGATCACGCAAGAAAACGACGATTTTACACCTACACCGGTGATTAGCCACGCGGTCGTGTGTCATAACAAATTACATCCTCATGAATTAGCTGACGGTATTGTTGTTACACCTTCACATAATCCTCCAGAAGACGGCGGTTTTAAATATAACCCACCTAATGGCGGGCCGGCAGATACTGACGTTACTAAGTGGATAGAAGACAGAGCAAATCAACTACTACTAGAAGATTTAGTTGAGGTTGAGCTATTCCCATTTGCAAAAGCTGCCCGTTCAGGTTTTATTAAATACCAAGATTTAATGACTCCTTATATTGAAGATTTGATTAATGTTGTTGATGTAAAAGCGATTGCAAAGGCAAATATTAAAGTGGGTATTGATCCGCTCGGTGGTTCAGGGATCAACTTTTGGCCTATTATCGCCGAAAAATTTGCTTTAGATTTAACAATCGTCAATGAAAGTGTCGATCCGCGCTTTGCATTTATGCCACTTGATAAAGATGGCAAAATTCGTATGGATTGCTCATCACCTTATGCGATGGCAAACTTAATCGCCCTTAAAGATGATTTTGATATAAGCATTGGCAATGATCCAGACTATGATCGCCATGGTATTGTAACTCCTGACGGCTTAATGAATCCTAATCACTTTTTAGCGGTTGCCATTGATTACTTATTAAATCATCGTGATTGGTCCAAAGACGTTGAAATTGGCAAGACACTTGTTTCAAGTGCGATGATTGACCGAGTAGTTGCCCGTAATAATCGTCAAGTGCAAGAAGTACCTGTTGGTTTTAAATGGTTTGTCGAAGGGCTAAGTACTGGAACACTCGCGTTTGGCGGTGAAGAAAGTGCCGGGGCATCATTCCTTCGTTTTGACGGTACAGTATGGAATACCGACAAAGACGGTTTCATCATGGGTTTATTAGCCGCGGAAATTTTAGCTGTAACAGGAAAAACTCCATCAGCACTTTATAAAGAGCTTGAGCTCGAATTTGGTGCGCCTATATACAAACGTATAGATGCACCTGCAAGTTCTGCTCAAAAAGAGCGACTTAAAGGGCTAAGTGCGAAAGATGTTACGGCAGATACACTTGCGGGCGAGCCTATTTTACAAAAGCTAACTCATGCGCCTGGTAATAATGCCGCTATTGGTGGTTTAAAAGTAGTTACTGAAAACGGCTGGTTTGCAGCGCGTCCATCAGGGACTGAAGACATTTATAAAATTTACCTTGAATCATTCAAAGGTGAAGAACATTTAGCGCTATTAGAAAAAGAAGCCAAGAAGTTGGTTGATTCAGTGATTAGTTAATAACGCTTAGACAATTTTATAACGGCTGATTTATTCAGCCGTTTTTGTTTCTCATTTGCATAATAATATGAAGGCATTTGGATTATGACAGCCAACTCAGAGTATTTAAACGAATTACAACAGCAAGGCGATTTTTTAACTCTCAGCCGTAATAATGAATGGCACTTAGCACCGAGTGCTTTTACTTTAAGTAATGGTACCACTGTAACTATTCATGACACTGGCGTTATAGAGTTTCAACCAAAATGCGCAACTACAATCGATGTGGTACTTTCAAGTGCGATCCATGGTAATGAAACAGCACCTATTGAAATTTGCGATGAATTAATTAAGCGTATTATCTTAGGCGATTTACAACTAGCACAGCGTGTACTGTTTATTTTTGGTAACCCGCAATCAATTAATATTGATAAGCGTTTTGTAGAAGAAAATCTAAACCGTTTATTTAATGGTCATCACACTGTCGAAGGTGTAAAGATGAATAATGAGCGCACACGAGCGGCCAAGCTTGAACAATATGTTAGTGACTTTTATCAACGCGGCGGTCAGCAGCGAGAGCGCTGTCATTACGATTTGCATACTGCTATTCGTGGTTCAAAAAATGATAAATTTGCTGTATATCCCTTTTTACATGGTAAACCGTGGAAAAAGTCGCAACTACAGTTTTTATTAAGCTGTGGAGTAAATACGGTGCTAATGATGAAATCACCAGCCACCACTTTTAGTTACTATTCTTCTTTTGTTCATGGTGCAGATTCATTTACCGTTGAACTTGGTCAAGTAAAACCGTTTGGTGAAAATGATATGAGTCGTTTTGCGAAAACCAAAGCGACCCTAATCGCATTAATTAGCCAAAAAGAAGTGATATATAAAGAATTTGATGCAAGTGACTTTGAGTTATTTGCTGTGCACCGATCAATCAATCGCACTGAACACGATTTTTCGTTTCCTTTTTCGGATGATGCCGAGAATTTTACCGGGTTTAGCAAAGGTGATTTACTCGCAACGGATGGTCAGACCTGTTATTACGCAGATGTTGAAGGCGAAGCAATTATATTTCCTAATGCCGATGTTGCCCTTGGACAACGTGCATTATTAACGGTAATACCATTACAACTGACTGATAATATTATTTAATTTGTTGCTTTGCAGGTCAGCTCAAATCGTTAACTATATGATTGTATATACTTTATGCTCTTGTATAGTTAACTTTCCAATGCCACTGTCGCCAATTAACTTTGTTTCGTCTATGATTAGTTGAATAACACTTTACGTTAACGTAAAGTGTTAGCAGCTTTAATTTAAATACAGTACAGTTTCTGCAAAGTTTATCCTGCAGAGCACAGCCAATAATAACAACTGACTTGTACTGTTTACGACAACAAAAGAAGGTAGGTTATGAGCAATCCAAATAACGTATCGCTGAATATTAGTCATGATCTCTCATTTATTGACGGTCATGCCTTAAATATTCCGACCTTGAGTATTTTAAACGAGGATGGCGATATCCACGACGGTGCAACAGCCCCCGATATTGATGAAAGTACTGCGCTGCGCTTGTATGAAACAATGCGTTTTATTCGTGCACTTGATGAGCGTATGCAAGCTGCTCAACGCCAAGGCCGGGTAAGCTTTTACATGCAATGTTTAGGCGAAGAGGCTGCAGTGACAGCGTCTGCTGCGGCACTTGATCAAGACGATATGATCATGGCGCAATACCGTGAGCAGGCTGCACTTCATTACCGTGGCTTCACACTTGATCAGTTTATGAATCAAATGTTTTCAAATGAGTTGGATTTAGGTAAAGGTCGCCAAATGCCAATTCACTACGGTTCAAGTGCACTTAATTACATGACTATCTCATCGCCGCTAGGCACTCAAATACCGCAAGCAACAGGTTACGCGTACGGCCAAAAAATTAAACACATAGATGCAAAATCAGGTGAGCTAAGCTCAACGATAGATAACATAACTATCTGTTACTTTGGCGAAGGTGCTGCTTCAGAAGGAGACTTTCATGCTGGTTTAAATATGGCCGCAGTGCATAAGTCACCGGTTATATTTTTTGCTCGCAATAACGGTTATGCGATTTCAACTCCTGCGGATGAGCAATTTAAGGGCGACGGCATCGCTTCTCGTGGCGTAGGTTACGGTATTAAAACGATTCGTGTTGATGGCGGCGACGCATTAGCTGTTTATGCCGCAACTAAAAAAGCCCGTGAACTTGCCACTAAAACAGGTGAGCCGATTTTAATTGAATCGATTGCATATCGCCTTGGCGCGCATTCTACATCAGATGATCCTAGTGGCTATCGTTCAAAAGACGAAGAAGCGAATTATCAGTCTTGTCCAATCGAACGTTTTCGCAAATGGTTAATTAAGCAAAACTGGCTTAATGAAGAAGAAGACAATAAAGCCAAAGAGCAAATTCGTGAAGATATCCTAGCCGCATTAAAACGCGCTGAAGTGATTGCAAAACCGGCCTTAGAAGAGTTGGTGTCAGATGTATATGATACACCGATCCCTTCTTTGCAACGTCAATACGAGCAATTGAAAACGCATATCAAGCAACACCCCGATGCTTACCCAGTGACTGCAGGGAGAATTAAGTAATGGCTAAAATGAATATGTTACATGCGATTAATTCAGCCCTTGATATAACCATGGCTGAACATCCGCAAGCGTGTATTTTTGGTGAAGATGTTGGCTATTTTGGCGGCGTATTTCGCGCAACGTCTGGACTACAAGAGAAATATGGTCAGCACCGTGTATTTAATACACCATTAACCGAACAAGGGATCATGGGTTTTGCTAATGGCTTAGCAGCGTTTGGCGCACCAGCACTTGCTGAAATTCAATTTGCCGATTATATATTTCCAGCCTTTGACCAAATAGTAAATGAGTCTGCTAAATTTCGTTATCGTAGCGGTAACGAGTTTAATGTTGGCAACCTGACTATCCGTACTCCTTACGGTGGTGGTATTGCCGGTGGTTTATATCATTCGCAATCACCTGAAGCTTATTTTGCACATACCCCGGGACTTAAGATTGTTGTCCCTCGAAACCCTTACCAAGCAAAGGGCTTATTACGTGCTGCAATTAAAGATGATAATCCAGTTATTTTCTTTGAGCCTAAACGTTTATATCGTGCATCAACGGGTGAAGTTCCTGAACAAGATTACAGCATTGAACTTGGTAAAGCTGAAATAGTTAGTGAAGGTACGGATGTAACACTACTTGCTTGGGGCGCACAGATGGAAATCATCGAAGATGCTGCAAAACGTGCAAGTGAGCAAGGTATTAGTTGTGAAGTGATTGATCTACGCAGTATTTTACCATGGGATATGGAAACGATTGTTAACTCAGTGACAAAAACAGGGCGACTTATTGTTAGCCATGAAGCACCAATCACTAATGGTTTTGGTGCAGAAATTGCGGCGACAATCCAACAAGAATGTTTTTTGCATTTAGAATCACCTATCTTACGTGTTTGCGGCTTAGATACTCCGTATCCATTAGCGCTTGAAAAAGAATATGTACCTGATGCGTTGAAAGTGCTCGCAGCAATCAAGCAATCGGTCGAATTTTAGGAGTCATCATGGCAAAAGATTTTATTTTACCGGATATCGGTGAAGGTATCGTTGAATGTGAAGTTGTTGAATGGTTAGTAGCCGAAGGCGACACCGTAGCTGAAGATCAACCGATTTGTGATGTAATGACAGACAAAGCACTGGTGCAAATTCCTGCGGTTCATGATGGTGTGATCAGTAAGCTCTATTATGCTAAAGGGGATATTGCTTTAGTGCATGCCCCGCTGTTTGCAATGGATGTAGCTGGTGAGACTACAGCCGATCATACTCAACCAGAAACAACCAGCGCGATAGAACACACGCAAACAAATACTCACTCTGAAGTCGTTGAGGATTTTATCCTTCCCGATATTGGTGAAGGAATTGTTGAGTGTGAAATTGTTGAGTGGTTAGTCAGCGAAGGCGATTTGATAGAAGAAGACCAAGCCGTTTGTGATGTAATGACAGATAAAGCACTCGTACAAATTCCAGCTAAATATACCGGCACAGTGGTAAAACTTTATTATGCTAAAGGGGATGTTGCACAAGTACACAGTCCACTTTTTCAAATGTCGATTGCAGGCACTCAAGCAAACGTTGTCGATATCAATGATGCATTAGTGAAAGCACAAACCAAAGCGGTAGAGCAAAAACCAGCAGTAGTTGAAAAGTCAGTGACAGCCCCTGTAATTAATAAAAAGGCGGTCGCATCACCGGCAGTAAGACGCAAAGCACGTGAACTTGATGTTGATCTAACCACAGTCCCAGGCAGTGGTAAGAATGGCCGTATTTACAAAGAGGACATTGAACAGTTTGTGAAAGGGGAAGTGCCAAATAGTATTGATACATCACCACTGCAAACGAAGCCTGACGTTACGAAAACCACAGCTAGCGACACTGGCGGCATGCGCATTGAGCCAATTAAAGGCATCAAAGCAGCAATGGCTAAACAAATGGTTGCTTCGGTAACGACTATCCCACATTTTACATTTTGTGATGAGATTGATTTAACAACTTTGATTGCTTTGCGCAGTGATTTAAAAGAGCAATATAAGCAACAAGGCGTTAAATTGACAATGATGCCATTTTTCATCAAGGCCTTATCGCTGGCTATGAAAGAATTTCCGGTATTAAACTCGAAAATAAATGATGAATGCACTGAGCTTAGCTACTTTGATGATCACAATATCGGTATGGCAGTTGACTCTAAAATTGGTTTGTTAGTGCCAAATATCAAACAATGTCAAACAAAGAGTATTGTTGATGTAGCCAATGAAGTAACGCGATTGACGGATGCTGCCCGTGAAGGACGTGTTAGCCCTGACGATCTCAAAGGCGGCACAATTAGCATTTCTAATATTGGCGCGATTGGCGGAACAGTTGCGACGCCAATTATCAACAAGCCAGAAGTGGCGATTGTGGCATTGGGTAAATTACAACATCTACCGCGTTTTGATGCCAAAGGGCAAGTGGTGTCTGCTGCAATTATGCAAGTTAGTTGGTCAGGCGATCACCGAGTGATTGATGGCGCTACGATAGCGCGATTCAATAACTTGTGGAAATCGTATTTAGAAAACCCAGCCAAAATGATGATGGCAATGAGTTAATACTTTTTAATTACTTTTAAAATATTACCTATTTTAAAACCAGCTTAATGCTGGTTTTTCTTTTACAAATAGTTGTTTTTAATTAATATACAAGGGTTACTGAAAAGTAATAAAGGCCCTATTAGGGAATATAAAAAATAACACTAAGGAAATACAATGGAACATTATATGAATGCGTTGCGCAGCTACGCGGATTTTTCAGGTCGTAGCCGTCGTAAAGCTTACTGGATGTTCGTATTATTTAATACGATTTTCTCAATTGTATGTAATGCAGTTGATAGCTTATTAGGTACAATGTTTATTGGCACTATCTATAGCCTCGCGCTATTGATCCCAGGTCTAAGTGCTGGTGCTCGTCGTCTTCATGATACGAATCGTTCAGGTTGGTGGCAGTTACTTTGGTTAGTACCAGTAATCGGCTGGATTGTTTTAATTGTTTTCTATGCACAAAATTCGCAAGAAGGGGAGAACGATCATGGCCCAAATCCAAAAGAAGTTGCTCTAGAATCCGCTACTGTTTAATTAAATAATGAATAATACCAATTGACTTAAATATTTAACCATTCTAGCGAGCTAAATAAAGCGCTAACTGCGTTATAATTTTTCAAGTAGAACAACTACATGTCAAAATTTATGCCTTGTTATCACTGTATTTATCTGTCGCTATAAATGGTCAGTAACTTAACACGATTGGTATAATGAAAAGCTCAGCAGTCGCTGAGCTTTTTTATATCAGTGACTTACACCTCAAATAAATATAAGCCATAACCAACGAGTAAAGCGGGAATTGCCGAATATATTGTTGCCACAAATGCGGCACGTGGTGCCATTGCGATTGCAGGGAAAAGGGCATCGCCGTCATTTGATATTGCATTCGCAGCTAAGGCACTAAAGGGAATGATGCCTTGAATATACAATGTAGTTACCACTATTTGTGGTCCACAGCCAGGTAAAAAACCAATCAAAACGGCAATTAAAGGCGCTAAGTATGCATAGTGAGTAAACCAGGCTTTTAAATCTACACCGGCAAATGTTACTAATAACTCAAATAGCATAAACGAGGCAACTACCCATGCCGTGACAAAATGGGTGTCTTGCAAAACTTTATATAGCTTTGAAGGGGGCGTTATAGTTTCTTCTTCTGAAGTTACTTGTTGATAGCTTTGACCTTTAGACGACAGCGCCCAAGTGGTAACAGCCAATAGCGCCATAATAGCGCCAAATAAGGTTATTGATTCAGCAAGTAGAGCGTCAAAGGCTGAAAAGTCAGTATTGAAAGCAATCATTATTGCCACAATAAGACTGGGCATCATAATAATTTGCCAAATTGATTTACTGACTATAATTGCCTTACTAGGCTGATTTAAGCACTCATCAGCATAATCATTTTTTGCTGGGCGAAGATAATCTTGCTTATGAAATGCATTGACTAAGGAGCCGCTGATAATACCAACGCTCAGGCCAATAATCATAATAAGTAAGCCTTCAAGCGGCTTCGTTGCTAATAGTAAAAATGCAGCATCCCCCATGGTCGCTGTTAATACAGCAACGATAGAGCCAAAGCTCGCTTGTCCTTTGGTAAATTGTGTCACTACTATGATGGCGCCTCCGCAGCCAGGTAAAGCACCGAGTAATGAAGCAAAACTAATTTCTAACAAGGGTGATTTTTGACTTAAATAGCCAAGCTCTAAGTGAGGCAACCGATCGATGGCGTAGTAATAGATAAATAAAGTGGCGGCAACAAATATACTAACTTGAAAAAACGCATCACTCATTGCCGTCAATGTCATTGCTCGCAAAGGAGCATAAGCTAAACAACACAACAAAAATAGCGGTAACAATAGGCGTTTATTACTGATAATAAAATGTGTGGACGTTGGAAAACTAATTTTGGGCAGTGAAAGTGAAAACATAAGTGCAACCTAAAAACTATCTAAGTTGCACTTTAGATTTAAATTAAATGAAAATCAATATCATTTGCGTTATTTTCTTTGGAATTCTGAGTTCGCATTCCATTTTGGCCATTGTGGTTGCTCAGAAATGTCAAAACCTACTTGATAAAACAGTTGTAAGTCTTGTACAGCTCCCGATAGATCCCATTCGTCACGGTACCTGTCACATGGTTGATGGTAACAACCACGTAGCACTAAGCTCATGCGTTTACGATAATTAGCCGTATCTTCGTCAAGTGCTTCACTGCCACCACCCGCATACATCGCTGGAATACCCATGTTGGCGAAAGCAAAATGATCAGAGCGATAGTACCCGCCTGAAGATGGTTTAGGATCGCCCGAGACAGTGCGTCCTTGTGCATTAGCTGCCTGTGCTAATAGCGAGTCCATTTCTGATTTACCAATACCAACCACGCTGATATCTTTTACTTTGCCTAACAAGTTCAAGCTATCCATATTAATATTAGCGACTGTCTTATTTGCTGCTATCACTGGGTGTGCAGCATAATACTTAGATCCTAATAAACCTTGCTCTTCAGCTGTCACTGCCAAAAAAGTCATTGAGCGGCTAGGGTGCTTTGGTAAGCTTGCAAACGCTTCAGCTACTTCAATTAAGCCTGCAGTGCCTGTCGCGTTATCATGTGCTCCATTGTAGATTTGGTCGCCTTTACGGTTTTTATCAGTACCTAAGTGATCCCAGTGTGCTGAGTATATAATATGCTCATCTGGTTTTTCACTACCGGGTAAAGTCGCAATGAAGTTATATGAAATTGATTTTTTGATGGTGTTTTTAACCGCAACAGACGCTGTTAAATCGCCCATATCAACATGATAAGCGCCTTTTGCTGCATTGGCTTTCGCACTGGCAAAATCTAAACCTGCTTTAGTGAAAAGCTCGTTAGCAACCTCTGTGGTTACCCAACCTTCAACAGCGACTCTGTCCATATTATTGTTTTCTTTTTGAAAACCAAACTGCTCGCCGCTCCATGAGTTTTCAACTACAGACCAAGGGTAAGAGGCCGGTGCAGTTTCATGAACGATGATAGCCCCAGCAGCACCTTGACGGCTGGCTTCTTCGTATTTGTAAGTCCAACGGCCATAGTAAGTCATGGCATCACCGGTAAACAAAGCAGGATCTTTAGTGGCAAAACCAGGGTCGTTGACTAAGATCACCACAGTTTTACCCTTAACATCTAAACCTGCGTAATCATTCCAATTATATTCTGGGGCATTAACACCATAACCAACAAATACCAGTTCAGAGTCTTTAATACTTTGGCGTTCGCTAATGCGACTGCTGCCCATTACCATGTCTTTTTTATACTGGTAATCTTTGCCGCCGATAGTTAACACCATGTTTGGATCTGCTTCAAGAGACACCAACGGAACTTCTTGTAAGAAGCTGTCGCCATTACCTGGTTGATAACCTAGTTTTTTAAATTCTTCAGTAAGGTAAGCTAGTGTAAGTTCTTCACCTTTTGAAGATGGAGCGCGGCCTCCAAATTCATCGGAGGCAAGCACTTTGACATGCTCTGCGAGTTGTTGAGCATTGATTGAATTATACCCTTTGCTAACATCATCAGAGGTGAGACTTGTTGTTGCACATCCTGCAAGTACCGCAGTTGCAAGGAGTGTCAGAGAAAAATAACGTTTCATAGTCGCTCTTTTTTTGTTTTAAGTGAGCTCAGTATAAGAACTTCTATTAAAGAGAACCAGTTTTTGCGGTAAACTCCAACCATAATAATTGTAAAGCTAAAGATACTCATGAAGCGTTTTACCCCTTACGAACAATGGCATAGCCCCAGTTTAGAAAATGGTGCATTTAGCCATTTAAATACACTGTTTTCTTTAAATGGTTTATCCGACTGGCCGCAATGTGCGTGGTTTTCATCATTTTTAGATGCTAAAAATGCAAATCAGCAAACAATTCGCTTTGTTGATGACGCCTGCTTTAGTGAGGAAGAGCGCTATTATGAGCAAATCATTTTTGATACCGGTAAAGTACCAACGCGACAACAAAATTGGCATGACTTATTTGGTGGACTTATCTGGTGTTTATTTCCTAAAACTAAAGCATTAATCAATCAACGCCATGTTGAAGAGATCACACTTCACGGCACTAAAGTACGCTCAAAACACCGCAATGCCTTAACCTTGTTTGATGAATGTGGGGTTGTACTTGCTGTAAGTGATGATGTTTGGCCTGCGTTACTTAAAAATCATCAATGGCAGCAGGCATTTATTGAGCAAAGAGCGTTGTGGGGGAAAACCATTGCGCCATTTATGTTCGGCCACGCTAATTATGAAATGCTAACAAAGCCGTATATTGGTCTGACAGGTAAAGCATTATTTGTAAAAGTACCGAGTGACATATTTTGTAAAGATTTAGCCCAGCAGTATCAGTATATTGATCAAACCCTTTATGAGATGATTAGCGTCGATAACTGTTTAAGGGACAATAGCCAGCTCTCACCATTACCACTGCTAGGCGTACCAGGCTGGTATGATAATAATAACCCCGAGTTTTATAGTAATACAGATTACTTTAGACCAAAACGAAGGACACGAACATGATAGAAGTTACGGGGCTTAAAAAGAAATTTAAGCTAACTAAAGACCATAAAAAAAACAAAGTCGATAAAATAGATCCCCGTGAAGATAAGGATTATTTTCATTCGGTGCGAGATGTCAGCTTTCATTGTAATAAAGGCGAAGTGCTGGGCTTACTCGGCCCTAATGGTGCAGGAAAAACCACCACGCTAAGAATGATCTCGACAGCGTTAAAACCCGATGAAGGGCAAATAATTATTGCTGGTGAAGACATCATAAAAAAACCACTATTTGGTCGTAAGTCTATTGGTTTTCTATCTGGCAGTACCGGTTTATATGGCCGTTTAACGGTAAAAGAAAATATAGAATATTTTGCAAAACTGCACGGTATGAGTAAAGACGCGATTAGGTCACGGTGTGAAGAGTTATTTGATTTACTCGACATGCATAGCTTTATTGATAAACGTGCTGATAATTTATCAACGGGTATGAAACAAAAAGCCAATATAGCCCGCGCAGTTGTGCACCACCCGGCAGTCGTAGTACTTGATGAGCCGACCACTGGATTAGACATAATGACCACTCAAACGGTGATCGAGTTTATCAAACGGCTTAAAGCGCAAGGGACTCCTGTTATATTTTCAACCCATCATTTAGATGAAGTAGCGCTACTGTGTGACCGCGTTGCGGTGATCAACGAAGGTATCAGTTGTTTTGACGGCAGTCTTGACGAATTTAAAAAAGTGGGTAAAAGCGACGAACTAAATCAAGCGTTTATGAATATTTTGACGGAGAAAAATAATGTTTGAAGTATTTAAAAAGGAATTAAAAGAGCTATTACGTGATAAAAAAACACTCATTTTTATTGTCGCATTGCCAGTTGCTATCTTTCCATTATTATTTGCGGTGATGGCATTTATTAGTTCTCAAGCAACACTTGAAGCCGAACAAAAAGTTCATACCTATGCCATTATCAATGGCGAATATGCGCAATCATTCACAGATAAAGTTTTTTACCATAAAAGTTTTCAATTATACAAAGGTGAACACACCTTTAATACAGTTGCAGAGCTTACTGAGGCCGTTAAAGCTGGCACCATTGATATGGGTATTTTCTTACCCGCAGATGCCAAACAAAACCTTGATGACGCAAAACAGAGCCAGTGGCAAGTGGTTTATAACGATGCCAAAGCGATTAACTTTTTATTCGACAGAGTAAAAGAGCTTGCTAAAGAATTTGGTAATAAGCTAAGAGCTGAAAAACTATTGAGTTATGGTGTTTCAGTTGAGCAACAAAGTGCGATTATTGATCCAATCAAAGTTGTAAAAGTTGATACCGCTGATAAACGAGAAAATTTAGGTGAGAAAATAGGCGGCTTTATTCCTTACTTACTGATCCCATTAGTTTTGATGGGAGCAACATACCCAGCAATTGATTTAGGTGCAGGTGAGAAAGAACGCGGCACATTAGAAACGTTACTACTGACACCAATCACCCGTACGCAACTTGTATTAGGTAAATTTATTACTTTACTTGCAGCGTCAATCGCCACCACAACGATAACCGTGTTGAGTATGGGCGTATGGATCAGTATCGCGATTTCTTTCATTGATTTGGATGTTATAAAAACAGCATTTAGTTCATTACGAGTATTAGATCTGGCACTCATTTTTATTATTTTATTACCCGTAGCGGCGATTTTTTCTTCTCTTGCGTTAGCAATATCGATTTATGCGCGTAGTTTTAAAGAAGCACAAAATTATATGACACCACTGAGCATGGGGGTGATATTTCCTATCATTGTTGCTTTATTACCGAATGTTGAGCTAACAGCTAAAACCGCATTTATTCCGGTTACTAATGTGGCTTTAGCGATTAAAGAAATTATCAAAGGTACGATTGATTACACGTTACTTGGACTAATCTTTTTAGCGACCGTGATTGTTGCCGGTGCACTATTAGCATTTTGTGTTAAATGGTTTAATAAAGAAGAAGTCTTATTTAGGTAACAAGTTGTAAAGAAGTAGGCTGGGCGTAGTTGTTACAATACTCTCAGTTAAATAATAAAAAATGACGGGCTAGCTCGTCATTTTTTATTACTTATTTATAGTTTCATGGTTAAAACTAAAAATCGATAAAAAGCTCAAAGATAACTTTTTTAATTGCTCTATAATATAGTTTGTTTTGAAAGCAAACTGGCAATTTTGATGCGCTACCCTCTGACATTTTCTAATTTATTTCGCAGTAATAAACTTTCTTTATTAGCTTTGCTGTTTTTTTTCATCTTCGCAACTCCTGCTTTATATATTTATGAGCAAAAAGCACGCAAAGATGTTTACCAGATTGCCCAAACCACACTACAGCAAGAGCTTGATACAAAAGCACAAATATTAAAAGGGCATTTAAAAGACAGTGTCTCGTCAATCAACTTTTTAAATGTCACGCCGCCTATCAGTGGTATTAGTCGAGCCGCTGCAAATAACCTTATTGATCCACTATTAAATACGCCCATCGCAATATGGCAAACGCGCTTAGCTGAAATATTTAGTGGCTTTATGCGCACTGACCAGCAGCTATTACAAGCCAGACATATTACCCTTGCTGATAATGGTCAAGAAATTGTCCGTGTTGATAGGATCAATGATGTTGTCGTGCGCCTCGAGGGAGACTTATTACAACAAAAAGGGCAACGGGATTACATGCTTAATGCCAGCAGGTTAGATAGTGAATCTGTCTATATATCACCGATTAACTATAATCGAGAGCATGGTCAAATTCAGATACCCTACGTGAGCACCTACCGAGTTGCGAAGCCGGTATTTAATAAACAAGGAGCAGTATTTGCTGTATTAGTAACAAATTATTTTGCTGACGAGTTATTTAATAGTGTTACTTTTAGTTCATCTGCTGGGGTTGATGTTTATCTGTTAAATGATCAGCAGCAGTTTTTATTTCACCCAGATCCTAAACTACGATTTGGTTTTGAGTTTGGTCAAGACATTACTTGGTCAAGTGTATTTAGTCAAAGCCAAGATATGAGCAGCCAAGCGACTTTACCTTTTCATGATTTACCAAGTCATTATTATTTAAAACAACGTATTAGTTTAGAAAATAACATTAGCATGTTGCCCCTTGAACTTGCGGTATCAATTAATACCGATATTTTGTTAACAGACGTTGCTAAGCGCCGTGATCATTTTGTGTTGGTAATTATTTCACTTTTCACTGCTTTGTGGTTATTAGTGTGGTTATACCAAAGGTATATAAACCGCAAATTAGAGCTTCACACCTTGAAGGAGCGTAATAACAAGATTATTGAAAATTCTCTCGATGCAATTTTAACAGTACAAGAGGATGGCCTTATCAGTAATGCTAATAAAACAGCATTACAGTGCTTTGATATCATTATTGATCACACCCAGTTTACGCAATTATTGTCGCTAGCAGAAGGTGATAAGTCATGTATTGATGAAACAATA
This sequence comes from Pseudoalteromonas sp. SG44-17, assembly GCF_014164235.1. NCBI lineage: Bacteria > Pseudomonadati > Pseudomonadota > Gammaproteobacteria > Alteromonadales > Pseudoalteromonadaceae > Pseudoalteromonas > Pseudoalteromonas sp. SG44-17. Next base: position 151,819 of record NZ_JACJEV010000007.1, read on the forward strand.
GCACAGGGATCAAAACCATCATTTGAAGGCGTATTTATTGACCCGCAAGATCAACAACACTTTTACTCAATTACACTTACTAGCGTGTTTGATATCTTTACCCAGCGCTACCAAGTAGCAGCGATTTTACGAAACATTAATTCACTTAAACAGACCCAAGTTGAGCTTGAAAAACTCAATAGTACGTTAGAGCAAAAAGTGCAACAACGCACAACTGAACTTGAAAGTGCGATTGAACAAGCTTTGGCAGCCAGTAAAACTAAAAGTGATTTTATTGCTAATATTTCCCATGAAATACGTACGCCTATGAATGGTGTATTAGGGATGCTGGAAATGCTCAAAGAGGACACGCTAACGCAGCAGCAACAGCAATATTTAGATCTGGCCAATAGCAGCGCTAACTCATTAATGACATTGATTAATGACATCTTGGATTTTTCAAAAATCGAAGCTGGTAAACTTGATATTGATAATCACAGTTTTGATGTGATTACTGTATGCAGTGATATGATCACCTCAATGGCACTGCAAGCACAGCGTAAAGGCTTAGAAGTGTTTTTGTATACTGATAAAGTTATTGACCGTATGTTAGTCGGAGATAGCCACCGATTAAAACAAATATTAATAAACTTACTTAATAATGCATTCAAATTTACTCATCAAGGTGAAGTCAGTTTGACTGTTGGGTGTCAGTATCTTACTGAAGAAAAGTTATTAATGAGCTTTGTTATTGAAGACTCAGGCATCGGCATTGCTGAAAAAAATATCGATAAGCTGTTTGAGGCCTTTACTCAAGAGGACACCAGTACCACTCGCCACTTTGGAGGCACAGGGCTTGGTTTATCAATTTGTCGTAAGCTGGCACAATTGATGGGCGGTGATATTAGTGTAACCAGTGAAAAGGGCAAGGGAAGCTGTTTTACAGCGCAAGTGCAATTACATATTGCAGCTGAGAAAAGACTTAATACTGCCGTTGAGTTGGCAAAAGATATTCAGGTTGGCGTGCTGATAGATAGCGACAGTGTATATAACAATGTCACTAATTTATTGATTAAAAATTGCCAAGTAGCGGCCAATAATATTCAACGATTTGACTACCAAGCACAATATCAAGAGTTAAAAGTTGATTTACTGGTTGTTGATAATGATCACCCATACTTACAAACACTGATTAATTTATGTAATAAGCAGAATAAAAAATATGTATTAATCTTGCGTGATTTACTGCTTAGTAAAAAAGCCAAAGAGCAGGTACCTGAAAATTGCCATGTGCTAAATAAGCCGCTTACTCAAGATCAATTTAGCTATAAGTTAGCAAGTTTGTTTGGTGTTAATAATAGTTTTTTGGTTGCTAGCCAAGGTAGTGAGCAAACAGAATATGTTGAATACGATTTATCAAACTTTAAGGTATTATTGGTTGATGATAATATGATCAACCTTGAAGTTGCCAAAGCAATATTAAAAAATACCGGTGTCACTATTGTATGTGCCAGCGATGGCCTAGATGCGCTAGAAATATTAAATACAGAGCACACACCTTTATTTGATCTGCTTTTAATGGATTGCCAAATGCCAAGCCTCAATGGCTATGACACAACCTCTGCAATTCGCAGCAGCAAAGCTGGTGCTGACTATGCAAAAGTGCCTATTATCGCTATGACAGCCAGCGCTATGGCAGGTGACAGAGAGCGTTGTATTACAGCTGGTATGAATGATTATATTACCAAACCCATAAAGCCAAAAGTTTTGAAAGATAAATTAGCTATGTGGTTAAAATAAACCACACAGTCTAAATTTTAAGCTACTGATTTTTCAGGTTTAGCCTTTGGTCCACCAAGATTTTGATTAAGTTTGGTAATATCAGCAGAATTAATCACTGTTTGAGTGTCAGACCAGTGTAGCAATTCGATACGACCATTTTCTTGCTCTACTACTGCGGTACAACTTTCTATCCAATCGCCATCATTACAGTAAACAATCCCATCAACGACTTTGAGTTGTGGGTGATGAATATGACCGCAAATAATACCGTCTACGCCTTGCTTTTTAGCCTCATGAATAGCAGCATTTTCAAATGCCTCTATTGCTTCACGCGCTTTATGAACGCGGGCTTTTATCCAAGCAGCAAGTGACCAATAGTTACCACCATATAGGCGTCGAATACGATTAGTCCAGCGATTTAAAAACAGTAAAAAGTCATAACCTGTATCACCGGCAATACTGATCAGTTTGTTATACCTAGTTGCTGAGTCAAAATCATCACCGTGAACCAGAAGAAATCGTTTGTTGGCTTTGGTTGTGTGAATAAACTGCTGGTGGACTTCAATACCAAATAGGCTGTTATTGACGTAGTGTCGGAATGTTTCATCGTGATTGCCGGGAATATAAATCACTCGAGTACCTTGAACTGCTTTGGCTTGAATACAAGCTAATACTTGATAGTGACTAGGGTGCCAATAAAAATTTCGCTTCATAGACCATAAATCGACGATGTCACCCACTAGATAAAGGGTATCGCACTCAATACTATTTAAAAAGTCGAGTAGATAATCTGCTCGACAATCTTTATAGCCTAAATGTACATCGGAGATCCAAACAGCTGGGTAGTACTTTTTATCACTTTTTTCGATGTCGTGCATAGGAGGTTACTCACGGTGTAATAACAACAAAGTTAAGCAACTTGAATGACGTTTATAAGACTGTTTGACGAAACATCTATGACAATTAATAATCGTGCAAAAACAAAAAAACCGCATTACGCGGTTTTTTGTTACAGAGGGTGCTGATGATTAAGCGTTCATGGCCGCTTTGATTGCTTCAACAGCGGTATCAATATCTATCATTAATTTTTCACCAGTACGGCGATTTTTCAACTCAACCTTGTTTTCATCAAGATTACGCTCACCAATTACCAACGTGAAAGGTACACCGAGTAATTCCATGTCGTTAAACATCACACCTGGGCGCTCTTTACGGTCATCAAATAACACGTCTAAGCCTGCGGCTTTTAAACCGTCGTAAAGGTTATTAGCGATATCCGGTATACGATGCGATTTATGCATATTCATTGGCACAATGGCTAAATCGAACGGGGCGATTGGCTGTGGCCAAATAATGCCGTATTGATCATTATTTTGCTCAATAGCCGCTGCGACAATACGCGATACACCAATACCATAACAACCCATAGTCATTATTTGGTTCTTACCGCTTTCGTTTAATACTCCCGCTTTCATCGCTTCTGAGTACTTAGTACCAAGCTGGAAGATATGGCCAACTTCGATACCGCGTTTAATATGTAAAGTACCATTACCACATGGACTAGGATCACCTTCGACAATATTACGTAGATCAGCAACTTCATACTCAGTTACATCGCGATCCCAGTTAATACCGCTGTAATGCTCGTCATCTTTGTTAGCACCAGCTACAAAATCAGCCATTACGTTGGCTGTACGGTCTACTAAAATTGGCATTGTTAAGCCAACAGGGCCTAATGAACCCGGTTTAGCACCAATGGCTGCAATTATGTCAGCCTCGTTTGCCATTTCCAGTGGAGAATCTACTAATGGATGTTTTTCAGCTTTAAGTTCGTTAAGCTCATGATCGCCACGTATTACTAATGCAACTAAACCACGTTGACCATCTTCATTTGGCGCGCCGTAAACAATCAGTGTTTTAACACTGCGATGAGGTTTTACACCATAGTGTTTCTTTAGCTCGTCGATAGTTTTCGCATCAGGTGTTGGGAATACTTTTAATTCTTTTGCGGCAGCAGGGCGCGCTTCACTTGGCGCTAATGCTTCTGCTTTTTCGATGTTTGCTGCATAGTCACTTTTATCACTAAAGGCGATAGCATCTTCACCTGATTCAGCTAACACATGAAATTCATGAGATACACTACCACCGATAGAGCCGGTATCAGCAATAACAGGACGGTAATCAAGGCCTAAGCGATCGAATATATTACAGTATGCTTTGTGCATTACTTGATAAGTTGCATCTAAACATTCTTCACTTAAATGAAATGAATAGGCATCTTTCATAGTAAATTCACGCGCGCGCATAACCCCAAAACGAGGACGACGTTCGTCGCGCACTTTTGTTTGTACTTGATACAAAGTAAGCGGTAATTGTTTATACGAACTTACTTCTTTACGAACAAAGTCGGTGATCACTTCTTCATGGGTTGGTCCTAACGCGAAAGTACGATTGTGACGGTCAGTAAAACGCATAAGTTCTGGGCCAAACTGCTCCCAACGGCCAGACTCTTCCCATAGATCCGCAGGTTGAATAACAGGCATCAACATTTCGATTGCACCTGATTTGTCCATTTCTTCACGCACAATGTTTTCGACTTTTCGTAACACGCGTAATCCAGAGGGTAACCAAGTATATAGGCCCGACGCGACGCGACGGATCATGCCCGCTCTTAACATTAATTGATGCGATACAATTTCAGCATCTGATGGCGTTTCTTTAAGTGTTGCGAGTATATATTGACTGGTACGCATGTTTATTCCGATAGTTATAAAATTATTATTTCAATTGGGCACTCAGTTTAGCAGCGGTTGCTTTTACACTAAAGCGCTAAGTGTGTTTTTCTAACTTTTTTCTATGCTAGTGACATAGTTATGCTCGTCGTTTACTTGCCAACGGATATTAAAATCATACAAGGTCATTCCATAACTTTGTTCACCCTCTTTTTGCTTTTTATAGGCAGGGCGAGGATCTTGCTTAAGTACATTACTAATAAAGTCATGCAACTCTGGGAAGTTGGTTTGCTGTTCAATAAACGCCTGCACTTGCGGGCTAAACTCAACGGTCATTTGCGTTTCTGGGCGCGTGTCAGCAAAGCCTGCAGTGGCATCAACCATGGCATCTGAATAAGGTAAATATGGTTTGATGTCTAAAATCGGGGTGCCATCAAGTAAATCTATGCCTGCCAATAATAAACACAGCTGGCCATTTTTATACTCTATGCCTTCAAGCTTGACGGCACTCATGCCTATGGCATTGGGTCTAAAGGTCGCGCGTGTGGCAAATACGCCTTTGCGCTCATTACCGCCTAAACGCGGTGGTCTAACCATGGCTGAGTAGCCTTTATCAGCAGTTTCATGAAAGCGAAACAATAACCAAATATGGCTAAATTCATCTAAACCACGAACAAATTCTTCACGGTTAAAATCAGCAACAAATACCAACTTAGCTTTTGCTTGTGGAACTAAACGCGGTTGGCGAGGAATGGCGAACTTTTGTTTATAAGGAGATTGAATATGGCCAATAGCCGTTAGTTGAAAATCGCTCATGAAACTCAATTACTGTTAAAGATACGATATTCTAACCGCTAACAACAAAAAAGGCAGCTCGAAGCTGCCTTTTACTGCTAAATAACCTCAGAACAGGTTAAGCATTCCTTAAAACATATATTGTACAGATACTGATGCCACGTCCATATCTGGATCAATATCGTCTTCTAATTCGTAACGCTCGTACTCAAAGCGTATTTGCATATTACTGGTAAATGCATATTCAATACCTGCACCGTAGAATATATCGCCACCACTTTGATCGGCTGATATTTCACCAAGGGCTGGAATATCACTGGTGACCTCGGCGTCCCATTCTAACCAACCACCTTTAGCGTAGACAGAAAAGCTTTCTGTTATTGGTGCTGCTAATCGTGCAGCAAGGGAGATACCATCTACCTCAGCGTAACTATCTATATCACTTACTTCATCAAAGTTTTGATAGGCCAGTTCTAAACTCAAATACTTATTAAATTGTGAACCAACATAGCCTTTGAGCATCTGTGAGTCGTCGTCAAAATCGATGTCGTTTTCAGAATCTTCAAATTGGAATGAGTATTGGCCGTAACCAATACCGGTATATACGCGAGGGTAATCCATGTTTGTTGTCTCTGCGCTAGCTGCAGTATTAAAACCTAACAATGCTAATGAGATAGCAGAAAGTGAAATTGATTTAATCATTTAATAGCTCCTTTACAAAATAAAAAATATAACCTTTAAATTACCGATTACTTTTAATATTGCATGGTGCGTGCCATGATTAATTTGGCTTTAAAACAGCCAGTTATAGTCTTTTATAGCATACAAAGTACACCAATGAGCGCTATTTAAACGCTCGTTCAGTTTGGCTGGAGAAAAGATTTCTGACTAGAGTGTAGCTTTTACAGATAGATAGTTTAGGTGATCAGGGTTCTGATTTATGCAATAAAGTTTCAGTTTCTATGGCAATCTCTTTCATCTTAATTGCGTAGTTTTCTAATTTTTTGTCTTCATTACTCACTGCGATGTATTCTGGCACTGCTACGGGGTAACCTGTTTCGTCCATGGCAACAAAGCTAATTACACAGTGGTTAGTCTCAACTAAATTACGCGTTTTCGGATCGCCACAGCGAACTTGTATAAAGATTTGCATACTGGTTTTGCCAGTGTGGGCAATTTTAGCTTCAACTTCAACAATTTGACCAACTAGAATAGGGCGACGAAATTTAACCCCAGCGACAGATACAGTGACACAGTAATGACCACTCCAACCAGCAGCGCAGGCATAACCTGCTTGGTCAATCCACTTCATGACGACACCGCCATGAACCTTCCCGCCAAAATTCACATCGGTGGGCTCTGCTAAAAAACGGAATACAACATTAGACGACGGCATAAAAATATCTCACTCATATATAATTCTTATTAGCATAGCGCAAAAAAGGGGCCGAAGCCCCTGCAATTTAGGATAGGTTTATAATTTATATGTAAAATATTATTTTAACGCTGTATCAAGCACTTTAATTGTATTTAGATTACATATTTGGGTAGTTGGGACCACCGGCTCCCTCAGGTGTTACCCAGGTGATGTTTTGGCTCGGATCTTTAATATCGCAGGTTTTACAGTGCACGCAGTTTTGTGCATTGATCACAAACTCGTCTTTGCCGGCAATTTGCTGTATCTCATACACACCCGCCGGGCAATAGCGCTGAGCAGGCTCGTCAAATTTAACTAAGTTAACATCGATAGGAATAGCGCTATTTTTTAGTTTTAAATGACACGGCTGAGATTCTTCATGATTGGTATTTGATAAAAACACCGAAGATAATTTATCAAAGCTGAGTTGACCATCAGGCTTCGGGTAATCAATGACACTGGCCTGATTTTTATCAACTAGCGTTGCGTGATCTGGGATATTATCTTTAAAAGTAAAAGGTAATGCCCCTGCAAAAATATTTTGATCAAGGGTGTTATACGCACCACCAAGAAATTTTCCTAGCTTATGCATCACAGGGCCAAAGTTACGTGATTGGTATAGCTCTTTATAAGCCCAACTTTGTTTAAATGCTTCGCTGTAGTCAACTAAGTCAGTATGCTGTTGCTCGTTTGTAAGCGCGCTAAAGATCACCTCAGCGGCAATCATACCTGACTTCATCGCTGTGTGGTTGCCTTTGATTTTGGCAAAATTCAAGGTGCCCGCGTCACAGCCGACCAACAAACCACCCGGGAAGTGCATTTTTGGTAATGAGTGCAAGCCACCTTTTGCAATCGCACGAGCGCCATAAGCAATACGTTCGCCACCGGCTAATACATCTTTAAATATTGGGTGGTGTTTCATGCGCTGAAATTCATCAAACGGGCTTAAATGCGGGTTTGAGTAATTTAAATCAACAATTAAGCCGACTACAACTTGATTATTATCACTGTGGTACATAAACGCACCACCGTTAGTATCTGCACTTAAGGGCCAACCGGTGCCATGAACTACCGTGCCTTGCTTGTGTTTAGCAGGATCGATTTGCCAAATTTCTTTAAAGCCTAAACCATAATGTTGCGGTGAGGCATCTTGATCAAGTGCAAATTGATTGATCAGCTGTTTACCTAAGTGACCACGACAACCTTCAGCAAATACAGTGTATTTAGCACGAAGTTCCATGCCAGGCATAAAGCCATCTTTTTCATTGCCATTGCTATCAAGGCCCATATCGCCGGTAATAATGCCTTTTACTGTGTCATCTTCAATAATCAGTGAGTGTGCGCTAAAACCTGGGAAAATCTCAACCCCTAGGTTTTCTGCTTGCTCTGCAAGCCAGCGGCATACATTACCCATAGAGACAATATAGTTATCAGTATTATGAAATGTTTTAGGTGCGGCAAAGTGAGGGATAGCGGTGGCTTTGCTGTCATTATTAAACCAATATATTTCATCACTGGTTACTTTAGTGGTCACTGGCGCGCCAAGTTCTTGCCAATTGGGCAGTAACTCGTCCAAAGCGGTGGTTTCAAATACTGCGCCCGATAAAATATGGGCGCCCACTTCAGAGCCTTTTTCAACCACGCAGATCATGCACTCTTGTTGTTTTTCTTGTGCTTGTTGCGCTAATCGTATGGCGGTAGCTAAGCCTGCAGGGCCTGCGCCGACAATAACGACATCAAATTCCATGGTTTCGCGTTCGACCATATTAACCTCTTTTATGTGACGGACCTGTGCCTTTACAAGGGCAATTTCATACTTGCAAATGAAACGTTACAGGCGATGAATAGTTTAAGGTTATTTTAGGTTGACGTTTACGTCAACAGGAAGTAGTCTGATTTCATAAAATAAATAGGTTGACGTACACGTTAGCTTGTAGGTTTAAATAATTATGGAGTTCCTATGAAAGTTCTCGTTCCAATAAAAAGAGTTATCGACTACAACGTAAAAGCACGCGTTAAAGCAGATAATAGCGACGTTGATCTAACTAATGTGAAAATGGCACTTAACCCATTTTGCGAAATTGCCATTGAAGAAGCTATCCGCTTAAAAGAGGCGGGCACTGCCACTGAAGTGATTGCTGTAACCATTGGTGCTAAAGCATCTCAAGAACAATTACGTACAGCACTGGCACTGGGCGCCGATAAAGCGATTCATATTGAGACTGACGAAAAATTAGAATCACTGCACGTTGCAAAGCTGCTTGCTAAAATCGTCGAGCAAGAAGCCCCTGAACTGGTAATTTTAGGTAAACAGTCGATTGATTCAGATAACAATCAAACAGGTCAAATGCTGGCGGCTCTTACTGGGCGCGGGCAAGGTACGTTTGCATCAAAGGTCGACATAGCAAATGGCACTGTTAATGTGACGCGTGAAGTTGATGGCGGTTTACAAACAGTTTCATTAAAGTTACCGGCCGTAGTCACAACAGACTTACGTTTGAATGAACCTCGTTATGCATCATTGCCAAATATTATGAAAGCCAAACGTAAACCACTTGAGGTAATTTCAGCTGATAGCTTAGGTGTAGACTTAACCCCGCGTATCGAACTTGTTGCGGTACATGAACCGGCAAAACGCAGTGGCGGTATCATTGTTGATGATGTAGCGCAGTTAGTTGATTTATTAAAAACACAAGCGAAGGTGATTTAAATGAAAACATTAGTTATAGCAGATCATGACAATGGCAGTTTAAAGCCTGAAACTTCTAAAACCATAAACGCAGCATTAAAGCTTGGTTTTGCTGTTGATGTACTAATTGCTGGTGAAAACGTAGCACCAATGAGTGAAATAGTGGCCAGTATTGCAGGTGTAAACACCGTGCTGGTGGCTGATCATAGCGAGTATGCGCATCAGTTAGCTGAAAACATTGCAGATTTAGTGTTATCGCTTGCGCCAGATTATTCGCATCTTGTTGCTAGTGCCACTACAACGGGCAAAAATTTTATGCCACGTGTTGCCGCATTACTTGATGTTGCACAAATTTCAGAAATCATTGATGTGGTTGACGCTGATACATTTAAACGCCCAATCTATGCAGGTAATGCCATCGCAACTGTAAAATCACTGGATAGCAAAAAAGTGATCACCGTTCGTGCAAGTAGCTTTGATCTGCAAGGTGAGCAAGCTCCCGCTGAGAGTCGTGTTGTTGATTCTGTGTTTAGCAGTGAATTAAGCGCATTTGTAAGTGTTGAGCAAACCGAATCTGAGCGCCCAGAGTTAACTGCTGCGCAAGTGGTTATATCAGGTGGACGCGGTATGCAAAATGGCGAGAACTTTTCATTACTTAATGGTATTGCCGATAAACTAGGCGCGGCAATTGGTGCGTCTCGTGCTGCGGTTGACGCCGGCTTTGTGCCAAACGATATGCAAGTGGGTCAAACCGGTAAGATCGTTGCGCCTAACTTATATATTGCCGTAGGTATTAGTGGCGCAATTCAGCACTTAGCGGGTATGAAAGACTCAAAAGTAATTGTGGCTATCAATAAAGATCCCGATGCGCCAATCTTCCAAGTGGCGGATTATGGTTTAGTAGCAGATTTATTTGATGTGCTACCAGAGCTTGAACAAGCACTCTAATTTATAACGATTCTGGTTGTTAAAAGCTGTTGTGATCAGTTCGCTGATCACGCGGCTTTTTTTCTTTTATTTTACCAATCATAAAGTCTGTATTATCTAACTAAGCAATTACCATGAATAAAGAGTATCACCTGTGGTTTAGTGAGTTGGGGGCATTATTTTTTAACACAGATTGCCTTTTTACACTTTTTTTGCACAAAATGTCAGGACACGCTAAGCTGAGGCTAAATGACTAGAAATTTAGAACTAAAAAATTAATAATCAATAAGCTAGCTTCACCCTTATCCCTTACATTTTTTAGAATACGTTGAGACCTCGCAGTGAAAACCAAAGCAATCCGCAATTTTTATATCAATGAAGAGCAGTCGGTCTATTTGCTTTCGCACCATGACGCCAAAAAACACCGCCAATGGTTGAATATCTGTATTAAGCAACTCACTAATTTAGGCTACAGCCAGGTTGAAATGATTGGCTCGGGTGCTTTTGGATTTGTATTTGCGGGTTTAGATGAGCGTAAACTTCCTTGGGTGTTTAAATTTTCACGTATCACCTTGGCGCAAAGTGTACGTGATCGACTTGAGGACGAAGCGTATATGCTCTCGCAAGTTGATAACCCATTAGTGCCTAAGTTTTATGCTTTTGAACGGATAAAAAAGCAGGGCATTTTAATGATGGCCCGCGCGTTAGGCGAAGACTTAGAAAAAGTATCACTTAAAAAAGGCCGCTTTAGCGCCGCAGCAATCACCAGTTTAGCGCTAAAACTACGTAATGTATTAATAGACCTTCGCACTCAGCAAAATGGCATAACGCCACAACCGATTGTGCATGGCGATATCAAGCCTTCTAATCTAGTGTGGGATGAACATACCCAAGGCTTATCGCTGGTGGACTGGGGCAGCTCTGTGTATGCCCAAATAGACAGTAATGGTGAGCCAATCACTAGTAACTTTATGGATTTAATGTCTGGCGATTTAAGTACCACCAATGCGCGGATGGGGGATGTGTATTTTATTGGTGATGAGCAAATGTCAGGTGCTAAATCATCGCCGCGTTTTGATGAGCAAGGCGTGGCGTCCACCTTATACGCACTGGCTTCTGCACAGTCATGCCGATTTGGCGCGCAAGTGATCCCAGCCAGTTCATTAGGGCTCCCTATGGAGCTTGCAAAAGTGATTGACGGTATGCTCTCTAAAAATAAAATTACAAGAGACGGGGCGGGTGATTACTTTATGCGTAATATGCCTGCTATGGCTAAAGCATATTTACCAGAGCTCAATTTAGCTGAAGATGTGCGAGCCAATATTCCATTTTGGTTTGGTAACGATGACGAACGACCTGATACTGTGGTTTATAGCTCACGTAAACAATTTTTACGCCAAGCCGACCACAATCAACAACTGCTTGATGTAAATGACGCTCAATTGGACCGGTATTATAAAGAATTCCTGTTTGATACCGGTGATACTGAAAAAGCATTTTTAGCCTCTATCAGCCGATTAGCAAAATACCCAGTAGTAGGGGGCTTAAGCTTTCATTGGAAAGAAGAATCACTGTTCGTTGAATCATCACTGATCATGCATGATGAAAGTTTAGGCCATGCTTTTACCCAAGCGGTTAATAATACCGTGATGTTGGCACAAGGCATTCATCAAAAAGGCTTATTTAAGTGTTGTTTATTTGATGCAAGAAAGACCATTCAACTGGAGCGTGATGGCACAGGGGCATTTAAGTTTGAACAACTTCCAGAGCTTGACTATGAGGTAATGAATTTAAAAAGCTCAGAAGTCACCCGACCACATTCTTATTTTGAAGACGGTAAAGATCCGGACGAGCAACTGCAGCTACCTAAAAAAGTGATCAAATGCGTATTTGAGTTAAACCAAATACATCATACCGGCTGCATTATTTTTGAAGCTTTACCAGATAGAATGAAAATACATCATTATTATCGTTTGTTAGATGGCACTAAAGAAGCACAGTTTAAGCGCTTGCTTAATAAGTTGATGCAATATGCGGTGAGCATTACTGATGTGGGGGTTGCCGGGTTTATGAAACTACCTTACAAAAATACCCGTGAGTTTGCCTTGTGTGATCGCCAGCCTGATTTTTTCTATCCTAAAGATCCTAAACGTTTTGGCGCTTAATTTTGCCGTATAAATACGTTAAACTAATGCATCAATAAAAGGATAAATAATGGCAAAAACTAAGCCCGCAATCACTATGCAAAGCTTTGGTATTTATACAAAGTGGGACTCATCATCAAAAGCCTTACCGCAAATTCAAGCATTTACCACAAAAGTACCCGCGCAACTCGATGTGGAGTTTGGTTTTATCATTAATATTAAAAAAGCCAAAGGCGAAAAACTTCATTATTGTATATACCATCCTGATATACCGGATGCTGATGGTGAGGTAATGCCACCATTTGACGGCTTTGAATACGTTAAAGACAATGACTGGCACTTTTACCTAGGTGATACCTTGTGGCAACCTATAAGCAATAAGATAGGCGATTGGCGTATGACCATAGAGCTAAACGGTAAACTGATTGCCGATAAAACATTTTCAGTGTTTGAACAAGAGTCCATGTCAGAAATTGAGTTTTGGCAAAAGCGCGGGTATTAAATACTTTATGTGTATATAGGCTTATTGTATTTGTAGTAAGTGTAATTGTTGAAAATAAATTAGGACGAGGTGGTTACTCCACCTCATGAAATAAATTAGATTTTAATTACTTTGAGCCAGCTCATTTCTAATAATCTCTGCGCCTGCGGTTAACGCATTGAGCTTACCTCTTGCAACTGCGCGAGGTAGCGGAGCCATACCACAGTTAGTACACGGGTAGAGCTTGTCAGCATCGACAAACTGCAGTGCTTTACGTAGCGTATTTGCCACTTCCTCTGGTGTTTCTATGGTATTGGTGGCAACGTCAATGGCGCCTACCATTACTTTTTTACCGCGAATAAGTTCAAGTAGTTCCATTGGTACATGAGAGTTGTGACATTCTAATGAGATAATATCAATATTAGATTGCTGCAGTTTTGGAAATGCTTCTTCGTATTGTCGCCATTCTGAGCCTAACGTTTTTTTCCAATCTGTATTGGCTTTGATACCATAACCATAACAAATATGTACGGCCGTTTCGCATTTAAGGCCTTCAATGGCTTTTTCTAAACACGCAATTCCCCAATCATTTACCTCATCAAAAAACACGTTAAATGCAGGCTCATCAAATTGAATGATATCAACCCCCGCAGCTTCTAGTTCTTTGGCTTCTTGATTAAGAATTTTGGCAAATTCCCAAGCGAGCTGTTCGCGGCTTTTATAATGGTCATCATAAAGTGTATCTATCATGGTCATAGGACCTGGTAGCGCCCATTTGATCGGTTGTTTGGTTTGGCTGCGTAAAAACTTAGCATCATCAACAAAAACCGGTTTGATACGACTAACAGGACCTACCACAGTAGGTACACTGGCATCATAGCGGTCACGAATTCTCACCGTTTTACGGTTTTCAAAATCTACACCGTTAAGGTGCTCAATAAATGTGGTAACAAAGTGTTGGCGTGTTTGTTCGCCATCACTGACAATATCAATACCTGCGCATTGTTGCTCTTGCAGAGAGATCCGTAACGCATCGTGTTTGCCGTCAATTAATTCATCACCTTGAAGTTTCCAAGGTGACCAAAGAGTCTCCGGCTCTGCAAGCCATGAAGGTTTAGGTAAGCTGCCTGCAGTTGAAGTCGGTAATATTGTTTTGCTAAGAGATGTTTTCATAATAAATAATGCCATTTATTTGGGTTAACTTTTTAAGTTGCGATTGAATCTAACGATTGAACTCGCTATTACACGTAATTAGCAGACCATTGCTCAAGCACTGTTTGATATGGCTTGATGAAGTGCAGCTCAGCAAATTTCCCCTGTTCATTCGCCAATTTACTGCGCTCTTCACGGTCATAAACAATTTGCGTGAGTGAATGATCTAGGTTCTTCAAATTTGGTTGATATGATTTCCCCGCAGTCGCATTGGCATTATAGATCTCTGGTCGGTAGATTTTTTGAAATGTCTCCATAGTGCTAATAGTGCTAATAAGCTCAAGATGAGTGTAATCATTTAGCAAATCACCAACAAAATAAAAGGCTAAGGGCGCTACACTATTTGGCGGCATAAAATAACGCACCTGCAAGCCCATTTTTTTGAAATATTGCTCAGTCAAAGACGGTTCATTTGGCTGATATTCAACACCTAATGCAGGGTGCTGATTTTCAGTACGATGATAGGTCTTGTTATCCGAAACACTTAGGCATATTACTGGCGGCTTTTTAAAGTGCTTTTTGTAGCTGTCAGAACTAATAAAATATTTAAATAGTTTGCCATGCAGCTCGCCAAAGTTATCAGGGATACTAAATTTAGGCTGATCTTTATTATGTTCTTGCAGTAATACGCTAAAATCATAGTCGCGCACATAGGAGGAAAAATTATTTCCTACAATGCCTTCAATGCGTTTGTTAGTGTGATGATCAACAATATTTGTTTTCAATATTTCAATCGATGGAAAGCTATTACCACTGCCAGCAATATCCATATCAACAGAAATGATTTCAAGCTCTACAGAATAACGATCCGCTTTTGGGTTATCCCACTGCGCCAAGGCATTAAAACGGTTATCGATCATTTTTAAGGCGTTGCGTAAGTTTGCTTGGCGATAACTGCCTCTGGCCAAGTTTGCAAAATTGGTAGTGATACGTGTATTAGCTGCTGGATGATAATTTTCATCGAGACAAATACTCTTAATAGTAAATGTGAAATCTTTAGTCATGGTGATCTGTATCCAATTATCTGATTTAAAACCTGCGTTTATGCTGTGCTCTTGAGCGAATTAACGTTACTGATCTCTCAGTAAGTGATGTTCACAGTTTTTGTGTTTGTGCCTGATGGCTTAATTAAAACCGCTGTAAAACTGTGTTGCCTCTAAGAGTTGAGCTATTTATACGTGGATCGGTACATGAATAAAAACGGTTTAATTTCACCTAAAACATGAGCTGTATTCATCAACTAATAATATTGCACGGCATTAGCTATAAATTATCTGAAGTGGCACTTGAAAAGACAGAGTGCCAACTTGGCTATACAGACATTTAGACTTCTGGGTGGGTATCTTGTATTTATTTCATCTAAAACATGAGGATTATTCAGGGCTTAATTTAGCCAAATATATCAATGGGCATCAGTTATATTGATATACTCGCGGCCAATGTGGTGAGTGATAGCTGCTCTGTTGGAAATAGAAACGCATTCATCTGGCATGAGTGCCCCAAAATTATAATAAGAGATAAACGCAATGAGTGAATTGATAATGTTGATTTTATACTGCGCCTTACTTGGCAGTGGCGTAGGTTTTTTAGCAGGGCTGCTAGGTATTGGGGGCGGGCTGGTTATTGTTCCTGTGTTGAGTATTATTTTACTGCATTTTGAAATTCTACCAGCTGAGCAAGTCGTTATTGCCGCAATTGCAACGTCATTAGCATCAATATTATTTACATCAACGTCTTCCGCAATCGCACATCATAAAAATGGCAATGTTCCATGGACTCTTGCTCCTTGGGTAATGACGGGCGTTGCACTTGGGGCGCTTATCAGTGGCTTTATAGCAGCACTATTACCTGAGCAGGTTGTTCGCTTAGTGTTTGCTGTCACGGTGGTACTTATTGCGATAAAGATGTTTGTAAGTAATAAGCGTGAGCCATCGGTTGAGCGTGACATGCCCAATAAAGGTGTGTTAACCATTATGACCACGATCACCGGCGGCTTGTCTGCGATGATCGGTATTGGCGGAGGCGCGCTTTTGGTACCATTGTTAACGTTTTTCTCAGTCGATATGAAAAAAGCCATAGGGTGTGCATCCGCATGCGGCATTGTTATCGCATTATTTGGTTCAATTGGTTACATCAGCTCAGGCAGCGGCCATTTTGCACTAGAAGATGGATTTGCTGGATTTGTGTATTTACCAGCGTTATTCGGTATTATTTGCACATCCTGGTTTACCGCCCCGTTAGGCGCCAAAGCCACCCATCACTTACCAGTCACGTTAGTCAAAAAAATCTTCGCCGCATTGTTGCTAGTAACCGCTGTCAAAATGATTATGTATTAAAAGGAAGGGCACTGCAGTGAAACGAATAGAGCCAATAATTTATCAAATTGGTTCTATTTGCGTAGGCTAGCTCTTTAAGCGCAGCGAACCTTAATTTCTTTGTGAATAATTCACTAAAATTTTATTGCACAAAGAGGAAAGAATGAGAAATAAATGAGGGCTTAAATCTGAGAAAACTAAGTCGTTTTTTAAATGAAAGTACATTAGAACATTTATGAAAAGTATCCGTATAAACGCAAAAAAAAGCTGGCACTGCCAGCTTAATTATTAAAATATTTTGTTAGCACCTAGCACCTAGCAC
>NZ_JACJEV010000080.1:0-1547 GCF_014164235.1 Pseudoalteromonas sp. SG44-17
AGGTTAAACGCGAAGTTTTGCCCTACCGGCGCATCATTGGTGTTGGTTACCTCTAATGTAAATGGCGTTAAACTGGCGCTATCTGTGCCATCGTTAACACTGATAGTAATAGCCGCGTAGCTGCCCACATCCTCGTTCTGTGGCGTGCCCGCTAATTCGCCCGTGCTGGTGTCAAAGCTTGCCCAACTTGGCTTATTAATGATGCTGAAACTGAGGCTATCACCATCAATATCACGCACTGATGGCGTAAACTGATACTGACTGTCTTCGCTTACCGTGGTGTTCGGTGTACCACTGATTGTCGGTGCATCGTTAACGTTCTTAACGGTGAGATTAAAGCTACTCAGTGCTGTAGTAATCGCGCCGTCTGATACTGAAATAATAATGTTGTTATTTACGCCGACATCATCATTACTTGGCGTACCTGACAACTGCCCAGTGCTGCTATCAAAGTTTGCCCAGCTCGGCTTGTTGCTAATACTAAAGGTTAAGCTGTCGCCATCAATATCGCTGGCTGTTGGGGTAAAGCTATAAGACGTATCTTGATCAACATTTAATGCAGGAACACCACCAATTGTTGGTGCGTCATTGACGTTGATCACCGTTAAGTTAAATGCCGGTAAGCTCGCCGTACCCATGCCATCGCTGACACTGATCACAATATTACTGTACACACCCACATCGCTGTTACCAGCGGTACCACTGAGCAACCCGGTACTGCTATCAAAACCCAACCAACTTGGTTTATTACTGATGCTAAAGGTTAAATTATCACCCTCGGTGTCAGTTGCCGTTGGCGCAAAACTATAAACGATTTTTTCACTCACTGACACAGTCGGTGAACCGCTGATCACTGGCACATCATTAACACTGCTCACGGTCACTGTGATCACCGCAGGTGCTGAATCTACGTTGCCATCGTTAGCAACAAAGCTAAAGCTATCGGTGCCAAAGAAGTCACTCTCGCCTTGGTATACTGCTTGCGATCCAGTCAATGTAACACGGCCATTTTGTGGCTGACTGCTGATTTGATACGTTAAGGTATCGCCTTCGATATCGCTGGCGGCAAGGTTGATCGTCAGTGGCGTATCTTCATTTACTGACACCGCCTCTGCACTGGCAACTGGGGCATCATTTACAGCATTAACGGTTAAGTTAACACTAACAGGAGCTGAATCTAACGCACCATCATTGGCTACAAACGTGAAACTATCACTGCCGTTATAATCTGCCGCAGGTGTATACAACCAACTATCACTGCTTTGTTGAACTAGCGTTCCGTGTGCAACATCAGTATCGATACGATAAGT
This sequence comes from Pseudoalteromonas sp. SG44-17, assembly GCF_014164235.1. NCBI lineage: Bacteria > Pseudomonadati > Pseudomonadota > Gammaproteobacteria > Alteromonadales > Pseudoalteromonadaceae > Pseudoalteromonas > Pseudoalteromonas sp. SG44-17. The sequence goes on from NZ_JACJEV010000080.1 coordinate 1,311, forward strand.
TAAGCTGTCATTTTCGATGTCTGTCGCAAGCAATGTGATCAATAAGCTTGCATCTTCATCAAGGTTAAGGGTTTGCGTTTGTGCCACCGGCGCATCATTGACTGGGTTTACAGTCATGGTGACAGTAGCAAGGTTAGATATCGCGCCATTGCTGTCTTTAACTGTGTAAGTAAAGCTGTCGTCACCATAGTAATCTGCATTGGCGGTGTAAATGATTGCCCCCGTTGCTGTTACTTG
>NZ_JACJEV010000081.1:0-1533 GCF_014164235.1 Pseudoalteromonas sp. SG44-17
TTGCTACAAAGCACCTACGCCTATGGGTAACAGCGCCACCTTCACATGACGTAAATCGTAGGCATTAAAAAAGGCCACCGAAGTGACCTTTTTCTAACAATTAACTTAAAAGTTAATTATTACTCATTGAACGTTGCTACAAAGCACCTACGCCTAAGGTAATAGCGCCACCTTCACATGACGTAAATCGCAGACATTAAAAAAGGCCACCGAAGTGACCTTTTTCTAACAATTAACTTAAAAGTTAATTATTACTCATTGAACGTTGCTACAAAGCACCTACGCCTATGGGTAACAGCGCCACCTTCACATGACGTAAATCGTAGGCATTAAAAAAGGCCACCGAAGTGACCTTTTTCTAACAATTAACTTAAAAGTTAATTATTACTCTACGATAGTTGCTACTACACCAGCACCTACAGTACGGCCACCTTCGCGGATTGCGAAACGTAGACCTTCATCCATTGCGATTGGAGAGATTAACTTTACAGTCATCTTAACGTTATCGCCAGGCATTACCATTTCTACGCCATCTGGTAACTGTACGTCACCAGTTACGTCAGTTGTACGGAAGTAGAACTGTGGACGGTAACCTTTGAAGAATGGAGTATGACGACCACCTTCATCTTTAGAAAGTACGTATACTTCTGAAGTGAATGTTGTATGTGGGTTGATTGAACCAGGCTTAGCTAGTACTTGACCACGTTCAACGTCTTCACGTTTAGTACCACGTAGAAGTGCACCAATGTTCTCACCAGCACGACCTTCGTCAAGTAGTTTACGGAACATTTCAACACCAGTACAAGTAGATTTAGTTGTATCATGGATACCAACAATTTCTACTTCGTCATTGATGCGGATGATACCAGCTTCAACACGACCAGTTACAACAGTACCACGACCTTGGATTGAGAAAACGTCTTCGATAGGCATGATGAATGGCTTATCGATGTCACGCTCTGGCTCTGGGATGTAAGAATCAAGTGCGTTTGCAAGCTCAATGATCTTGTCTTCCCACTCTTTCTCGCCTTCTAACGCTTTAAGCGCAGAACCAGCGATTAGTGGTAAGTCATCACCTGGGAAATCGTACTCAGAAAGAAGTTCACGAACTTCCATTTCTACTAGTTCAAGTAGCTCTTCGTCATCAACCATGTCACATTTGTTCATGAATACGATGATGTAAGGAACGCCAACTTGACGAGAAAGAAGGATGTGCTCACGCGTTTGTGGCATAGGGCCATCAGTCGCAGCAACAACAAGGATAGCGCCATCCATTTGAGCAGCACCAGTGATCATGTTTTTAACATAATCGGCGTGTCCAGGACAATCTACGTGTGCGTAGTGACGAGTAGGAGTATCGTACTCAACGTGTGAAGTTGAGATTGTGATACCGCGCTCGCGCTCTTCTGGAGCGTTATCGATTGATGCGAAATCTTTAGCAACACCGCCGTATACTTTTGCAAGTACGTTAGTGATTGCTGCAGTTAGGGTAGTTTTACCGTGGTCAACGTGGCCGATTGTACCTACGTTTAC
>NZ_JACJEV010000082.1:0-1533 GCF_014164235.1 Pseudoalteromonas sp. SG44-17
GATCACACCCGAAATTAAATTAATGATGAGTAATAACAGCGCATGGATGCGCGTTAAGCTGTGACTTCGCCATGGACGGCGAATACACAGCATTTACGTTCATATCATTAATTTAAATTGAGGAAGCTGTTTGATCCTCGGGGCGCCGTGGGGTTCCAAGGGGCGGTCGGCGGTATCCGCCCTTTGGTTGCCGTCGCCAACGCGACATTATCAATCAAATTTGAAAAGCGCTGTATTTTCACAATCACCACACACTAATGAATAGAGATCTTTGCGTTTGCTCACTTTAGTATTTGCACTGGTACACTGCGGGCAAGACGTTTTCATTGGTGTATTGGTATCGCACTCCCCACATGTAACAAAATAGCCGTAGCGGCCTGGGCGAGCTTTTAGCGTCGTTTGATTGTTGCACTGCTTACACTGTAAATTTACGTCATTGACAACATTTGGTTGCTCTTGAGTTATTGGTGTAATAGAGGTTGGCGCAAGAGTAGGCGTTTCATTTTGATAAATCGGGCTAGGTTCGTTGAGACTTGATGCTATTGCATCAGGTTTTAACTGTGTGGCAGGAGTAATATTTTGCTCCAAAAGAAACTCACAGATCCTTACTAAGCTTTCTTCACTAAACCATGGGCGAGTATTGGTTGAAAAAAAGTGCAGGGCATTTGGTATTGATGCCGGGAGCTTCATTATGTCTAAAAGTTTATCTGCTATAAACTCTGATTTTACAAGTCGCTCTTCAAGCGTTTTTGGCGTGTTATCTCGATTAATTATGGCATTACTCGATATTGCACAGATGCTATGCCATGCACGGCCACCAAAATTTTGTTGTATTTTACCAAACATCTTTGGCAGGAGTTGAGGAGCATTGTCTCTTACTAAACTTTTTAGTACTGCCAGTTGTAGCTCAACTTGTTTGATTGGTGATGGCATGCCTTGCCATTGCCCTCGGTAGCTGCGACTCCATTCTTGATGTTGGTTTATTGCAACTTCACCAGTAATACTTTTTGATTCAATAAGAATAAACCCGTAGGTGTAAACAATAAGGTGGTCTATCTGTGCGCTTTCGCCGTTGTGTTTAAACTTTACATCATTAAACACAAATACTTGAGGGTGGTCTTTAAATGCGCGGCGTAAGTAAAATGCTACGTCGAGCTCTTGTTTTTGGCCTGCTTTTAATTTTGCTGAGTTGGTTGTGACGAGCGTTTTATCTTTTAAAATCATGAGGCATCCTTTCAGTCATGTATTTGTATAGAATAACATTGAAGTACCTAATAAAAATACTGCTCTGATTAATTTGATTTTAAATATTCAGCAAATTTAACACTGAAGATCACAGTATTCCTTTCACGTCAGTAAGCTGCATGCCTACGGCAAAATTACACACTGCTGTGAAGACAGTTCCCCAGTGATCACACCCGAAATTAAATTAATGATGAGTAATAACAGCGCATGGATGCGCGTTAAGCTGTGACTTCGCCATGGACGGCGAATACACAGCATTTACGTTCATATCATTAATTTAAATTGAGG
>NZ_JACJEV010000083.1:0-1458 GCF_014164235.1 Pseudoalteromonas sp. SG44-17
AGTATTATCAACAGCCGTTAGGCGGAGTCAGTATTGCTGATTTTAAAACAGATATGAGCCAAGGCTTCAGCCAATTAGCAGGACAAGGTCGCTCGGTTAATGCCGGTATCAGCTACGCATTTTAATAAATAGAAAATTAGTTAAGTTTTTTAAAGGCCAAATAATTTGGCCTTTTTCGTACCTAAAAAACATTGTTAATGTTATTTTTAAAACATACTATTAGCTTATTTAAAATAATGAATAGTTAAAGGATCTAAGCTATGAAGTTTTACCCTCTTTTATTTGTGTTAATAAGTATATTTAGCATCCCCGGGTTTGCCGCTAGCACTTCGGAGCAAGAATTTACACGTCAGTATACTGAACGTGCGAAATTGGCACTCAAGCAAGCAACCTTCAATCATGTAGATAATCTTGTCATTGAAATTGAGTTTAAAAATGGTTTAAAAGTAACGAGTTATTTAGCAAATAGCTATGCACGTTATATTTCAGGGCAAGCAAGTATGGATGAAGCGTTAACAGACTTTATCGCCAGTCAAGTTGAATATCAAAATTTAGATGAATCAGATGTACTTAATATTAGCCAGTTACGCCCAGTGATAAAATCACAAAGTTATTTAGATGGAGTGAAAAGTCAGCTAGCAGCTGCGGGAGTGAACGAAATACAGCTGCCTTATTATGAAAAGTTAACAGGTGAGCTATTGGTGTTTTATGCAATAGATTCACCTGATAGTTTACGCTTTCTTACTCAACAAGACTTTCAAAGCTTAGCGATATCAAGTCGTAACTTAAGAAGTAAAGCAATCGCTAACTTAGATAAATATTTAAATACCATTAATGCCAAAATAGAAAAATTAGACATCGGAGAGCATGGTGATGTTTATATGTTAGTTGCTGATGAAAATTATGAAGCAACAGCTATTCTTACGCCATCATTCAAAAAGTTACTTAAACAAAAAATTCCTGGTGAGGTTGTTATTGGTATACCTAGTCGCAATATTTTACTTATCGCCAGTAAAAGTGATAATAAGGCAGTAATGTCTGTAGCAGGAATCACTTACAGTCAATTCCCTGAGCTTGCTTATGCAATATCACCCAATATCTATACACTCAAAGACGATAGCTGGCAGCAAATTGACCTTTAGAGGCTTACGAGAGAAGCGTGTTCACTTTCACGCTTCATCAGTTGTCCCTCAACAAGTAAAGCCAATCTTTCACGTTCAGCTTTAGAAGCGTAAGCAGGCTTATTACTTTTGTGTAATTTAGTATTAGCGCGCTTATCTTTTTGATTAAATTTAGTAACGAGCTTTTTTCTGCGGTTAATGGTTTATCTTCACGCGCTTACTAGCACCCATGGCGAGCGTGATGACAGTGATGAGCCGTTATATCAAATAATGCCACTGCACAGCAAAATAGCCCTTGAGCAACAACTCGGTAAATGGCAAAACTCATTAAGCTGGC
>NZ_JACJEV010000084.1:0-1438 GCF_014164235.1 Pseudoalteromonas sp. SG44-17
ATTGAGTTTACGGTTACCCATCCTAATTATCACCAAGGCGGATTTCCGCGAGGCTTTGGGCCCACCGATGCTGATGACCCTATTCATATCACGTTTACCGTTAAGCCGTTTACTGAACAAATGAAAAAAGTAGCTGGCTGGGCCGAGCAGGGCAAAGTGATGATGCAGAACGCGGCACCAGATAGTAATGAGCATTTCAATGGAAAAATGCAGCTTTGGCAAGAGCGCTTTAATTTAGGAAAGACGATTAAAAGGCACATTACGGTGATCAAAACTATGTACTTACCCCATTTTTCAAAACGTATGCAACAACGGGTTATTGAAAAGTATCAACCGATTTTTAGAGCCTGGTATTACGGTGTACCCGAAATGGATTGTTGGGATATGGTTGACTGTAGAAAGCAAATTTTAAAACCAAGGAAGGCTGAATATGAAGGATTATAAGCGTAAAACTGCACTGCAATTTTACTGTGTGCTACTGGCGTGTTTTTTGACAACAAGTTGCACTACGGTATTCGATAAGGCTCATGGTTATCGTGGGCCCATTGTTGTGACGATTGAAACAGAAGATGGCTCAGTGCCAGAATTCCCTTTTTTAATAGAGTCTGTGTACACAGAGTCGTGTGGTCACAGTAGTTGTGGTATTGACTCTGGTTATAGATACTTAAAAACCACGCATGCTAACGAGCCAATTACCTTCCCACGGGAGCGTTTGGATTTATTGCAGCCCAATGCCTATGCAACAATTCTTTTTAAGGTTACTCATCCTAATTATCACTACAATGTATTTACACGAGGTTTTGCGCCCACCGATGCTGATGACCCTATTCATATCACGTTTACCGTTAAGCCGTTTACTGAACAAATGAAAAAAGTAGCTGGCTGGGCGACTGGCCCTAAGCAAGACATGCAAAACTTTACACCTGATAGCAGAGAATATAAAAAAGCAGACATTCGGTATCGCCAAGCGCGCTTTAATTTGGGGGCGATGATTAAAAGGCACATTACGGTGATCAAAACTATGTACTTACCCCATTTTTCAAAACGTATGCAACAACGGGTAATTGAAAAGTATCAACCGATTTTTAGAGCGTGGTATTACGGTGTACCCGAAACGGATTGTTGGGATATGGTTGACTGTAGAAAGCAAATTTTAAAACCAAGGAAGGCTGAATATGAAGGATTATAAGCGTAAAACTGTACTGCAATTTTACTGTGTGCTACTGGCGTGTTTTTTGACAACAAGTTGCACTACGGTATTCGATAAGGCTCATGGCTATCGTGGGCCCATTGTTGTGACGATTGAAACAGAGGATGGCTCAGTGCCAGAATTTCCTTTTTTGATAAAGTCGGCCTATTCAGAGTCGTGTGGTCATAGTAGTTGTGGTATTGATTTTGGTTATAAATATTTTAAAACTGCCTATGCTAATGAGCCAAT
>NZ_JACJEV010000085.1:0-1290 GCF_014164235.1 Pseudoalteromonas sp. SG44-17
ATGTCATAGGTAAGATCTTAAGAAATTGAGTTGAAGCTCAATTCATGATCAAATGGTTGTTACCACACAAACCACAGAATCAAGAAAAGAGCTTCAAATGAATGCTAACATTTTTATTAATAAGTTAAAAAGTATCCTAAGTGAAAAAAAACTGAACCGACTTGGTAAACAAGTAGCATTTACTAAAAGAGAAAGAAATATTACGGCATTTCATATGGTTGTTAGTCTTGTTGCTGCGCTTGGGGATAAAAAAACGATCTATTTATCCGAAATATTAAGAGTTTATAATCAGCTAACAGGGCAGTCTATTAAGTATAAGCCTTTTCATAACCAGTTAGTTAAACCTGAACTAGCTGAACTAATGCGAGAGGTAACAAATAGAGTTTTTAATTGTTGGATAAATGATGCGCTTAAGTACACGAAAAAAGATTTGTTCAAGTTTGAGAATATTTTAATTCAGGACGGTAGCTCTATTATGCTTCATCGTTCTTTAAAAGATGTTTTTCCTGGGCGATTTTCAAATACGTGTCCAGCAGCTATTGAATTGCATGCTACTTTAAATTTAACGCAAGGTTGCTTTGAAAAAGCAGGTATAACACCAGACAGTTACTCTGAACGTGAAGAACTTCCAAAATTTAAAGAGTTGAAAGGACAGTTGTTACTTGCTGATAGAGGATATTATTCAGGTAGTTATATTCATGAATTAGATAAAGCAGGAGGATTTTACGTATTAAGAGCGAAGGGATTAAAAGCAGTCAGAGTACATAATGCTTTTAAGCAAAATGGACAGGAATTAACAGGAAGTCATTCCCCAAAGTTATGTGAGTTGCTCCCCGAATTACCTAAAAATGATCTTATTGATATGAATGTTAGCATAAAAAACAAGCTAACAAGAGTCGTTGGGTATTGGTCAAAAAAAGAAAAACAATATACATTTTTAGTCACTAATTTATCTATTGATGAATTTACAGCGACTGAAATAGGCAAATTATATAGGTTACGCTGGCAGGTTGAATTACTTTTTAAGGAGTGTAAGTCTTATAATAATTTACGCGGCTTTCAAACATCAAACGCAACCTTACAAGAGGCGCTAATTTATGTAAGTTTAATAGTAACCACGCTTAAAAGGTTTTTAACTGGCTGTATTGAAAAGATATTCAAAACTGAAATGTCTACAATGACAGTAGCAAAAACAACGGGGGGTTGGTGGATTGGCATATTAACAGCGATTATTAGGAAGCATAGGAAAGGATTGTTAAATGCAGTTAATGGAGCATTTGACTTTCTGAG
>NZ_JACJEV010000086.1:0-1044 GCF_014164235.1 Pseudoalteromonas sp. SG44-17
CTCGCGATTTAGCCCTTGCCATTCGCTAGTAGTTATCGTTTAATAACAGTATGTTATTTAAACGGTGATCTTCCTACAGAGGACTTTCACCTCATAAGTCAATGCCCATGTCGGGCGTACACAAGAAAATTAACAAGGACACGTAACAGTTGGCTACGTTTCGCTTCGCTACACAATTTTAGCCAACCATTACTTAGCCTGTTATTTGGGCGTTAAGTGTCACGTAGCATTGAGTTAAATATATGAATTATGTAGTACCTAAAATATCCGCGAGTTCATTTCATTGTCCACTTTGTGGAACATATGCCCATATGGATTGGTATTCATTTGGAAGGAATAGTTCACCACGACCTTATACTGAAGCTCACTGTGCTCATTGTAAGGAATCGTCTTTATGGCGGATAGAAGAAAAAAAAGAAGATAGTCGTGGGTACACTATTCCGACGAAGGGAAGCATGTTGTACCCTGATACAGGAATCGCTCCTCTTCCAGTATCAGACATGCCTGATGATGTAAGGTTAGACTATGAAGAAGCAGCCAAAATTTCTTCAAAATCTCCTCGAGGCTCTGCAGCATTGCTTAGATTAGCACTACAGAAACTATGCAAGCACCTAGGAAAAAAAGGCGAAAATATAAACTCAGATATTCGTGCACTAGCGGAGGACAATGTCTTACCGCCGATGATAATTAAGGTTGCAGATACAGTTAGAATCACTGGTAATAATGCAGTGCATCCAGGTGAGATGTCAGAAGATGATTTTGATTATGTGGCATCAAAATTATTTGACTTGCTTAATATTATTGTCAAAAAAGCTATAACAGAACCCAAAGAGCTAGAGCATCTTTATAATAAGATACCTAAAAAGCCAAGAGCATCCGCTGAGAATTCTGACGAAAAAAATAGAGCTAAATAAACACTTAATCGGGTAGCCGGAGGTCTCTAACCTCCAGCCCCCACACCACCCATCATGCGGGTCCGCAATGGGCGGTTCATCTCCCGTAGTGAATATTGATCCAAATATCTCTTAATGACGCTAAACCTTG
>NZ_JACJEV010000087.1:0-1002 GCF_014164235.1 Pseudoalteromonas sp. SG44-17
TTGGAGCCTGGCAATGTCCTACTTTCACATAGCAAATGCTACACTATCATCGGCGCTGTTTCGTTTCACTACTGAGTTCGGCATGGGGTCAGGTGGGTCCAAAACGCTATTGTTACCAAGCAAATTTGGTGTTAATCGCGTTAGCAATTAACTAAAATTTGGAATTCTGATAATAAAGTTTTCAGTAAATCTACTTTAGTCTATTAACTTCTTGCGCTATCAACTATCACATAAAACGCGTTTGGCGTTGTATGGTTAAGCCTCACGGGTAATTAGTACAAGTTAGCTTAACATATCACTATGCTTCCACATCTTGCCTATCAACGTTGTAGTCTTCAACGGCCCTTCAGAGAGCTTATAGCTCTAGTGAGAACTCATCTCGAGGCCTGCTTCGCGCTTAGATGCTTTCAGCGCTTATCAGTTCCGAACGTAGCTACCGGGCAATGCCATTGGCATGACAACCCGAACACCAGCGGTTCGTTCACTCCGGTCCTCTCGTACTAGGAGCAACCCCTCTCAATTCTCAAACGCCCACGGCAGATAGGGACCGAACTGTCTCACGACGTTCTAAACCCAGCTCGCGTACCACTTTAAATGGCGAACAGCCATACCCTTGGGACCGACTTCAGCCCCAGGATGTGATGAGCCGACATCGAGGTGCCAAACACCGCCGTCGATATGAACTCTTGGGCGGTATCAGCCTGTTATCCCCGGAGTACCTTTTATCCGTTGAGCGATGGCCCTTCCATTCAGAACCACCGGATCACTATGACCTACTTTCGTACCTGCTCGACGTGTCTGTCTCGCAGTTAAGCTGGCTTCTACCATTACACTAACCGTACGATGTCCGACCGTACTTAGCCAACCTTCGTGCTCCTCCGTTACTCTTTGGGAGGAGACCGCCCCAGTCAAACTACCCACCAGGCACTGTCCGTAACCCCGATTCAGGGGCCAACGTTAGAACATCAAAACTACAAGGGTGGTATTTCAAGGACGACTCCA
>NZ_JACJEV010000088.1:0-906 GCF_014164235.1 Pseudoalteromonas sp. SG44-17
CGTCAGCAGCTGGCTCAAGTCCAGCAAAATGGTCAAGTTCAGAAACAGGATCATCTACAACATCGTGCTCATCTTCAGCAACTTGCTCGTCTTCAACAGCTAGCGCTTTTTCAGCAACTAGTTCGTCTTCAACAACGAGCTCGTCTTCAGCAATTAGCTCTTCTTCAGCAACTAGTTCGTCTTCAGCAACTGGCTCATCTTCAGCAACTAGTTCGTCTTCACTACCTAGCTCATCTTCAATAACCAGTTCGTCTTCAACAACTGGTTCGTCTTCAGCAACCGGCTCGTCTTCAGTAATCAGCTCATCTTCGATTAATAATTCATCATCAAAATCTTGCTCTAAACTATCTAAATCGTGGCCTCCCGCCATTGCATTAGCAAGATCTTGCTCAGCTTGACTAAGCTTCAGCTCTGGAGTACCTGGTTCTGACGTTTCCAGCTCAGTCTCATCGGCTAATTCTGCGTCACTATCAATCTCTTCATCATCGAGTTCAAGGTCTGGATAATCATCAAGCTCTAAACTTGGCGTTACTGTATCATTGCTAAGAGGTTCGTCTTCCAGTGCTAAATCAAATTCATCACCGAGTTCTTCATCTGCAAGCGGATCATCTCCCAGATCTATTTCAACTTCTTCGATATCATCGTTGAGCTCATCAACATCAGACCATTGTGGAGGCTCTACGTAATCATCTTCTTGCTGCAGCTCATTGAGTAAATCATCAACACTTTTTAGTGAAGGATCATTATATTCTTCGAGTAAATCATCTTCATCAAGTAAATCGTCGCTTGATTCTTCACTCGTTTGTGCAAATAAATCATCATCTAAACCTTCAAACTCTGATTCAAGTTCATCTAAAAGCTCTGGCTCTGCTGCAAGCTCTGGTTCTTCTGCAAGCTCTGGCTCTG
>NZ_JACJEV010000089.1:0-749 GCF_014164235.1 Pseudoalteromonas sp. SG44-17
TTGATGTCAGCAGCTTTAATAATGGCACGCTCACCGTCAGCGCCACACAAAGTGATGCGGCGGGTAACACCTCCAGTGCAGCCAGCACCTCAGTGATTTTAGATAACGCAGCACCGAATGCCTTGACGATAAGCACCCCGATTGAGGTTGATGGCCGGATCAATGCTGTAGAAGATGGCAGTGTATTGATCACCGGCTCTGGCGCAGAAGCTAATGCCAGTGTCAGTGTGACCATCAGCGATGGCGCGAATAACCAATCGCGCACCGTGACGGCCGATGGCGCAGGTACATGGACTATCAGTGGTAGTGAGTTTGATGTCAGCAGCTTTAATAATGGCACACTCACCGTCAGCGCCACACAAAGTGATGCGGCGGGTAACACCTCCAGTGCAACCAGCACCTCAGTGATTTTAGATAACGCAGCACCGAATGCCTTGACGATTGCCACCCCGATTGAGGTTGATGGCCGGATCAATGCTGTAGAAGATGGCAGTGTATTGATCACCGGCTCCGGGGCAGAAGCCAATGCCAGTGTCAGTGTAACTATCAGCGATGGCGCGAATAACTTATCACGTACTGTGACGGCCGATGGCTCTGGGGCATGGACTATCAGTGGTAGCGAGTTTGATGTCAGCAGCTTTAATAATGGCACGCTCACCGTCAGCGCCACACAAAGTGATGCGGCGGGTAACACCTCCAGTGCAGCCAGCACCTCAGTGATTTTAGATAACGCAGCACCGAATGCCTTG